>DAOWBV010000208.1 GCA_030633885.1 Planctomycetota bacterium | reverse complement strand
TTATTGATTGACCTGCCGAACAAACCCGGCTCGTTTTATCCGCTGGCTGACAAACTCGCTAAGGCCAAGATCAATATTAAGTACCACTACGCCACCACCGGCGGTTCAAAGGCCCAGATGGTTGTCGCGACCAGCAACGATCCCAAGGCCATGCGGATCACCAAACGCTACCGGGGCTGATCTGGTTGCGGGGGGAAAATAAAACGGATCTTGGGGCGAACTCCTCCTACGCTTACAGTTTCTTCCTACATCCTAACGGATTTCAGCGGACAAGTCGGAAGGGTAAACTTGAAGACGGAAAATAGGCTTCGATGAATCACTGGACCTTAACCTTACTAATTCATCAAAACTTATGGTCCACTTTTAAAAGAATGTTTCTCCCGGGATGCTCAATATCGTAATAACTACCCGGCTCATAGGCCGGATTGAATGACTGAACATCAAAAACGTTGTAAATCCCCAGAGAAACATCGACCGGCAGGTTTCGGCTGGTCAAGACCAGGTTCATCCGGTCAAATTCACCCAGGAGATCCTTTCTATTGGCCGGGTCAGCCTTCTGTTGGTAATCAACCGGTTTGGTCCTTTTGCCGATATGATTGAGCGTAGCATTAAAATTAAGGTGCTTCCCCAGCCGGGCGTTTAATCCAATATTAGCCATGTGGGTAGCAATATTAGTGACCTTATTGCCATCGTCGTCTTCGGCCTTGAAATAATAGGTATAGTTGGCAAAACCGGTTATCTTTCCCTCCCGAAACCTCGCCTTGATACCGGATTCAATTCCACAAATTTTGACTTTGCCCAGGTTATCATACCGGCTCCCCCCGACAATTGGCGTCGTGCCGATAAAATCTTTTATTTCCTCAGAGAAAAGATTTAGCCTTGCTTCCGCCTGTTCAATCAGGGGATATAATAATTCTAATTCAGTAGTTTGGATATATTCCGGTTCAAGGTCTTTATTCCCGTTATTTTCATTTCCTGATTCTCTGATATAGAGTTCTCGATAACTGGGTGCCCGAAATGCCCGGCCATACAAAATCTTTACGATCAAATCTTTTTTTGGATTGAGAATTACTGATACCCGCGGACTTATGGCTCCTCCATATTCCTCATGTTTGTCATACCGAAACCCGGCCGTCAAATTTAAGTTGGGCTTAATCTGCCAGATATCTTCGGCGAAGAGTGCCCAGTTAATATTTTGCGGTGCCGCGGGCTCGGCCCAGCGGTCGATTGTTTTGGCCAAGTCCGGCATGACGTAAGTATCTTCAATAAGTTCATAGGCCTTTTCTTTCTCATAATCAATTCCGGCGATCAGGTGGTTGTGCTCGTTAAGTTCATAGTCTGCCTGAACCCCGACGCCGAATACCTCGGTCTTTTCTCTGCGCTCGGCAAATTCTTCCAGGCTGCTCCGGAGGCTGTTATCCCATTCCCGCTTATCGGTCAGATGGTCAAAATAATTATAATATAAACGAGCGGAAGCCTTGAGCCGTTCATTAAAGGATTTTGAATAACCCAGGTTAAGAGAAAAATCCTGCCAATCGTCATCCCGGTTTTTAGAATCTTTATAAGTGAGATACTCCCAGTTGTATCTTAAGTGCCTGAAACCAAAGGTGAAATCGTTGATCGAGCCTTTGAGATATATTTCTTCTTGTGTTTTGGGGTCGTGCCTATCAGTGGGATTTCCTTTTCGGTCTCTTTCATGGCTGTCACCGAGCGTCTCATAATGGTTGGTAAAGAAAACGAGCTCTCCCTTTTCAGTTTTCTTGCCATAAAGGATATGATCACCATAAGTTCTCCAGCTTCCACCGCTGACTCCAACTTCGCAACCCCCAATATCCTCGGCATCCTTGGTGATAATATTGATCATTCCGGAAAAGGCGTTGGCGCCATAAAGCGCGGAACCGGGACCTCTGATAACCTCAATTCTTTTGATATGAGCCAGCGGGAATTGTTCATCAACCGGAAATTGTCCGTAAACAAGTTCCCGGCAGGGGAACCCGTCAACCAGGAAGAGCACTTTGTTGTTATATCGACTGGTTACTCCCCGGATCCATATTCTTCCCAGTCCTTTACGAGTGGTATTGATCTCTATCCCGGGAATTAACTTCAAGACATCTTGTAATGTTCGAGCGCCACAATCATTGATTTCCCTTGCGGTAATTACGGTAACATTCGATGGTGCCTTGGTGATGAACTGCTCTTTCTTGGCGGCGGTGACAACGATCGGAATGTTTCTCCAGAGGATTTCTTCCTCTTCTTGTGCCCAGAGGGATATGCCGCAACCCAAGAGAATCACTCCCGAAACTACTATCTTTAACAAGTTTCCCATTTTTAAATCCTCCCGGCTGATAATGGGTCAGAACTTAATTAGAGTCACGCTGGGGGTTCTCCGAAAACAAACCGGGCCCAGCCCTGATTGGACAGGGCTTGACGGTCGGATGGTTTGTTACTTGTACGCTTTGGTCTTTTTAAAGATGCATTCTAAAGACTTCGTCAGTTTGGCTCCCTGTTTTATCCAGTGGTCCAACCGGTCTTTTTTGAGAACGATCTTTTTGCTCTCGTCGGTCGCCCGCGGATTATAGGTACCCAGGTTTTCGATCGCCCGACCATCGCGCCGGGTCCGGGAATCAAAAACTCCGATCCGCCAAAAGGGCAGATTCTTACGGCCGATTCTGTTCAATCTGATTCTGACTGCCATAGCTTCCTCCATATTAATACGAATTACACTAATTAACGAATGACACGAATAGTTTTTAATTTACAATCCGGTCGTATTCAACTTTCTTTTTTCCGAAATTTACCAAAATTCCCAGTTTCAGGCCGTTGGCTTTTAAATACGAAAGCACCTGCGCCTTAAAAACATCGGGGAGTTCTGAGATAGCCTTAAGTTCCAGTAAAACTTTATTTTCGACTATTAAATCTAATCTATAAACACCGATTTTTTCGCCTTTATATAAAACGTCAATAACTTTTTGCCGTTCATAATTCAGGCCTCGAGATTTTAATTCCCGGC
>DAOWBV010000199.1 GCA_030633885.1 Planctomycetota bacterium | reverse complement strand
GCCAAAGGACAGACCCGTCCTTCGGCGGGGACTGATCCACCTGCCTGCCGGCAAGTCCTCTGGCGGATCAGGATCCGGCAGGGAGAAAAGGTCACTGTTTCCGGGTACGTTTCCGGGACTGTTTCTGGCGCCATTTGCTGATGGCCTGGTGGTGGCCGGAAAGGAGCACATCAGGGACGGTCAGCTCCCGGAATTTCGGCGGTCGGGTATACTGGGGATAATCCAATTGTTTGCCTTTGATGGAAAAAGATTCATCCTTGAGTGAAGTCGGATTGCCCAGGACACCGGGCCGGAGCCGGATAATCGCGTCCAGCACGACCATAGCCGGTAATTCGCCGCCGGTCAGGACGTAATCACCGATCGATATTTCATCCCAGTCAAAACCCTGGCGGACCCTTTCATCGAATCCTTCATAATGGCCGCAGAGCAGGATCAATCTTTTCTCTTGGGAAAGTTTTTTGGCTTTTGTCTGGGTGAAACGTTTTCCCTGGGGGGTGAGCAGGATTTTATGGGATCGGCTCTTATTTTTTTCCAGATGTTCCACTGCCCGGAAGATCGGTTCGGGAGACAGGACCATCCCGGGTCCGCCGCCGTAAGGCCGGTCATCGACTTTCCGGTGTTTGTTTAAGGTGTAATCCCGTAAATTATGGAGGTTGATCCGAACCAGTTTGGCTTTTTGCGCCCGGTGAATGATGCTTTCCATTAAAAAACCCTGGAACATCTGCGGGAAAAGAGTAATGACGTCGATAATCATAGGATTTAAAATTTTACGGTAATATGTTTTTTCCATTCAGGTTGGGTCAATGGAAAATCGCTCCGGTAATGAACCCCGCGTGATTCGGTCCTTTTCAAAGCGGTCGTGGTAATTAGTTGAGCGAGGGTCAGCATGTTTTGGAGTTCCCAGCCGTTCGGGGTAGTGAATTTTTTGTTCATAATATAACCGCCCCAGAAGTTTATTTTTTTCAGCGCTTCTTTTAACCCGTTCGTGTCCCGGCTTAACCCGACCGCCCGCCACATGAGACTGCGCAATGAGTTCCTGGCATCCATGACGTTGATCTGTCTGGTCTGGACTGACTTGACGGTTGAAGCGAGCTGGGGTTCCGGGGATGATTTTTTCTTCAGGGCCTGGCCGGCCATAGTCCCGGCGATTTTCCCCAGAACCAATCCTTCCAGCAGGGAGTTACTGCCCAGTCGGTTGGCGCCGTGAAAATCAGACGCGGCCGCTTCGCCGGCGGCGTAAAGGTGGTGAACATTAGTCTCGCAGTGACGATTTATTTTTATTCCGCCGATCAGGTAATGGGCGCTGGGTCGGACCGGGATCAGATCATTTTTAAGATCAACATCAAAGTTATCGCATAACTGGCGCAGGGCCGGGAATCGTCGGTTGATATAAGTGGCATTTAAATGGGTTAGATCCAGGTAAACACTGGTATCATTTGTTAGTTTCATCTGATTGAGCATACTACGGGCGACGATATCACGGGGGGCCAGTTCCGCCCGCGGGTGGTAGTCAAGCATGAAACGATGTCCGTTTTTATCCCGCAGGATCCCGCCGGCTCCGCGGACCGCTTCGGAAATTAACGCCCGGCTGGCGCCGGCCACGTAAAAGGCCGTGGGATGAAACTGAATGAATTCCATGTCCTGCAGGACCGCGCTGGCCCGATAGGCCAGGGCCAGGCCGTCACCGGTAGCGATCTCCGGGTTGGTCGTTTCCCGGTACAATTGACCGATCCCGCCGGTGGCCATAATGATTTTTCCGGCCCGGATGACTTTCGTTTCGTCGGTGATCATATCGTGGATCAGTGCTCCGAAGCAAGCCGGGGTTGAGCCGGAAGATTTCCTGGTCAGCAGATCGATGACAAAGTGATATTCCAGTATTTTTATTTGCGGAATAGTTTTAACCTTGGCGATCAGGGTCCGGATTAAATTAGCGCCGGTCTTATCACCGCCCGAATGGAGAATGCAGGGGTGGCTGTGCCCGCCTTCCCGGGCAAAATCGAATTGTTTTCCTTTGCGGTCAAAATTGAGACCCCATTTGATCAGTTCTTTTATGAGCGGGCCGCCTTTTTTGATGATAAATTTAACGGTGGCCGGGTTATTAAGACCCTGGCCGGTTTGCAGGGTGTCCTGAATATGGGAATTAATAAAAGATTGTTTGGTGATGTGGCCGGCAATGCCGCCCTGGGCGTAAAAAGTATTGTTTTCATCCGTATTATTTTTGGTTACGACCGTCACGGAACCGAAACGGCTGGCGGCCACCGCCGCCCGTAATCCGGCGATCCCGCTACCGATGACCAGGATGTCAGTTGGGCCGGAGCGGAGTTTTTTTGTGTTAAAAGAGGTCAAATAACGCTGGGGTTTGATACGATTCTTCATTAATGAGTTTAATTTTCAAAAAAATTAAAAGTTTTGAAAAGGGTACCGGCCTGATGGCATTTTTTTAACGCGTCGGCAACCGGGGAATCGAATTCCGTGCCTCCCTGTTTCGCTATTTCCTCGACGGTTTCATTGACCGGTAATCCTTCCCCCTTCAATCCACCGTGGGCGATCAGGTGATCGAAGACGTTGGCCACGGCGATAATTTTCGCCATCAGCGGGATTTGGTCACCTTTTAATTTGCCCGGGAAACCGGTGCCGTCAACTTTTTCATGATGATATTTTATCCCGGGCATGATTTCCTGTACCCCGTTCATTTTACTTAATATTTTTTCGCCTAACTGAATATGTTTACCCCTGTTTTTCTTATTTTTCAGGTCTGTTTCGCTCAGAGCCAGCTTGCCGATATCGTGCAGCAAAGAAGCCAATTGAATCTGGTGGATCTCAGCTGGCGGCCGGTTAAGTTGCAGAGCGATGGCCGTGCTGTAATTAGCTACCCGTTCCGAGTGGCCCTGCGTTTTCGGGTCTTTCATCTCGGCGGCACTGACCAGTGTGGTGATAGTGCTGCCCATCATTCGTTTGGCTTTTTCAGAAGAAGAAATGGTCACGATCGCCATGCCGGTCTGCAGAGCGATGGTCGTGGTTAATTCCAGATCAGCTTCACTGAACGACCAGTTCAGTTTATTGCTTTCCAGATAGAGTAGTCCGATCGAATGGGAAGTGACCAGCAGTGGTACGCAGATAGCTGATTTTACGTTAGAAGAAATTATGCTTTGACTGCCGGCCAGACGCTGGTCCATCAGCGCGTCGGAAGTCAGCATGGGCCGGGATAATTTGGCTACCCGTT
>DAOWBV010000150.1 GCA_030633885.1 Planctomycetota bacterium | reverse complement strand
GGTAATTCCGGAGCGGGCGCGGGCAACGAATTTTTTTTGAAATTGCAACTGATCGTGTTGACCGGACAAACCGGTAAACAGGCGTAACACTGGATACATTCTTTGTCGTAGAGCGTGATCTGCTCGTTGATCGTAGCCATCTTGCAGGTCTGGACGCATTTTCCGCATTCAGTGCAGTCCGAGCCGATTTTTAAACGCAGTAACCGCTTAAAAGAGAACAAACCTAAGAGTGCGCCCAGCGGGCAAAGGTTCCGGCACCAGGACCTTCGTTGGAGAAACGTCAGCCCCATGATCACCAGAAAGATAACGATAAAGGGCGCCGCATATTGAAATAATATTTCATTACGATCCAGCAATAAAATATTTTCCAATGGTCTTTCTAATGCGGTCCAGCCCCATTGATCGATGATCACGTTTTTGATCAGGGTATTAAGGGCCGGATATAATGCCAGGGCGAAGAATTTGAAAGTGATAATGATCGGGTCAAACCAGCCCGCTAGGTTGATCCCTAAAATCGTCGCGCTCAGAAGGAAGACCAGTAAAAGATATTTGACTTTTTTTAACCACCAGATCTTTTTGTCTAACAAAGGTTTGAAAGGCAGGATCTTATGGAACATATCCAGTAGGGTGCCTAAAGGACAGAGCCAGCCGCAAAAAAACCGGCCCATCAGGATAGTCGCGATAATGATTATCAGGGAAAAGGTTAAAACCAGGACCACTGTCCGGCTAGCCAGCATGGCTGTTATGGCTAACAGCGGGTTAGTGACGAAGAAAGGGTTGACCGGACTGTGGGGGTCAACGGTGATGAGCAGAAAATAGATAAATATTCCAAGGAATATTATTTGGCTGAAACGTCGCAGGAGGATCATATGGTTTTCTTGATAATATTCATTTTGGAGAGGTCCATTTCACCTAACTTTTCTTCGGCGGCGGTGTAAATGTAGTTGATATCCGCCGGTTCCAGGCCGAATTCCGGGAGGGTGGCGGCATAAGCGTCGACGGCTACCGGGTCAAATCCGGCAATAATTTTTTTGGCCATTTTGACATCGGTCAGGTTACCGCCGGTCGGCCCGTGGGCAGTCAGGACCCGGTAAGCGTCAATGACCGTTAAATGAGGCGGAATGATCCGGAGCATATCCGTTAAGTAGCTGTCGATTTCCCGATGGATGGTGCCCCGGCGGCCGCCCATAACGCCCATTAAATTTTTTATCCCCAGGGTGAGTTTAGTCAAACTATGATGTTTGGCGATCGGGACATTGATAAAGAAATCGCATTCCAGCGCTTCTTTGACGATCGGCCATTTTTCTTTACGTTTGGGTAATTCCATGGTGGTGTAGAATGATTCCCGGTTTTTGATATAGAGGATGTCTGCCCCGGCCGCTTTGGCGGCCGCTTCGATCCCGCTGGCCCGGTAAGCCCGCCGGGCTTCATTGCAGGTGCGGTCGAATACCTTAACTTTTTTCGCGCCTACTTTCAGACATTCTTGCACGATCGTTGCCACTACTTCCGGGTTGGTCGTGACGGCGAATTCCGGGGTGCGTTCCCAAGCGATGTTGGGTTTGACTACCACTACATCGCCTTTTTTAATGAATCGTTTCAAGCCACCCAGGGTTTCCAGTGCCAGCGCGGTCATTTTGGCCGGATCATTGCCGTCAATAACGGCGATTGACCGGGCCAACTTTTCTGCTTCTTTGCTCGCCCTGGTTTTACCGGCCTCGCCGTCAGGCGGGGCGGGGTCCGGTTTCGGTTCTTTCTCGGCCCAGGTCCGGGCACTGAATAAATGAGAATGCAGAACCGGCCAGCCCAGCAGGCCTAAGCCGGTGATGACCGCACCTTTTTTGATAAGGTCCCGCCGGCTGCACTTCCGGTTTTTACCTTTTTTAGTTGAAGTTTTCGATCGTTTATTTTTTTTCATAACACTTCAATATTAATAATCAGTAAAATCCGTGTAATCCATGGTCTATCTTAACATTATAATTTTTTTTGTGAATAATTAATTTGGCTCAGATCGGCCACGCCCAGCCCCATTTTCGCGGCGGTAAAAATATGTTTAGCCGCCGGTTGGGTAGGCGGTAATTTTTTCTCCTGTCGTTTTTTGTCGATGATATCTAATTGAATCCGATCTAAAGCCACCGGGTCATAACTGAATAAAAGGCTGTTCCGGCGCCAGAGGGTTTCCGGATTAGCGGGCATTGGTCCGCCGGCAAAACAACCGTATAAAGCGTCTAAAACATGTAAGATAACTTTATCTTTGATGACCGGATGAGCGTAAATTTCCGGGGTCATCGGATTGCACTTAAACTTATGGAACCGGTTAACATAATCTACTCCACCCAGAGCGACATTGGCCAGCGCGCCGGTTATTCCTTTAGAGGGATTGTCCTTTAGAACTGGCAGATTAATAACCTTGGTAACGTGTTTTGTCAAGATATTGGAATATTTCGAGACAACATTGGCCGGATCGGTTTGCGAATGATAGGTGGTTTTATCATCATACCCCGCGGAAGCTCCTTGCATTCCGACACTACCGAAGCAACGGATTCCTGTTTGGGTTTTATTAATATTAAAACCAGCTTTCGGTAATAAAAACTCAGTTTTATCCCAGATAATGATATTGTTCTCTTTGACCCCGGCCGATTTCAAGCCGTTGATTACTTCATTGACTACGGCCGGTCGGGTCGAACAGTTGATCCGGCCCATTGCCCCCATCGGATTGACTTTAATTCCGACCACATCTTTGGAGTTAACTAAACTTTGCCAGGCAGTTTTTAAATCAGCCTGACCGGTTAGTTCTTTAAGACCGATTTCAAAGAATTTTTTGATAATTGCTGTATTTGGTTCTTGATCTGGATTTGGCCAGACCTGATCACTGATGGTTTCGATAACCTTGATTTTTGGTCTTAAATCGTTGGTTGGTTCGACCGTGTCCGGCATGTTTTTTTTATCTTGACCCAGCAAATTAAGCGGCAGTTGAAGAACACCCAAAACGCCGGCCACACCCAGCGAGCTATCGCGGATAAATTTTCGACGAGATATGTTTTTGGTCATAAAACCTCACCTCATTTTAAATATTATTTACTTTGCCGGAGAGTTTTTTGCCGGAAGATTACCGATTACTTTTTTAGCGATTTCTATCAAAACTTCAGATATTCCGGTTGTTGAACCATAAACCCGTAAATAATAGGAATCTTGGAGACATTCCAACAGATTGGGATAAAGCCGTCCGGTTTGACCGATTTTTATTTTTTTACCCTGGCTGCTGGGTGAGCTTTCATAAATTGCTTGAGCGCCAACTGGTTGTTTCATTTCATAAACTTCTAAAAAGATCGGGTCTTTATATTTCGGGGAAAGATAACGCTGGACTTTTAATTGATTGAACCCCTGCGCGAAGAACTTCTCGGCTCCGCCGTTAATGTAGTCATAAAGGGCCTCGCCTTCAAATATCATCGGCGCTTCCGTTGGCTGCCAGTAATCTGTCGACGCCGGTTCAGGTTGACAGCTGATTAAGAAAAGAAGGCAGGTCAGGATAAATAACCGGCGATGGCTGAATTTTAAAATCATAAAAATATAATCTGTTTCTTTATAATTATAGTGTGTTTAAACAGTAAACTTAATACTATTAAATATTACTTTATTGTCAATAATAAGTTTATGTAAATTTTCCGGGCGTAAGACTAATCGTATTTTTATAGACAAAATGCAAGTAAATATTTATAATGCACATGATGAAAAATTTACCAGAAAAATTTACTCGCGGACGGAAAACCCGGCCGGTCTGGATCGGATCGGTGAAAGTAGGCGGTCGGAGTCCGGTTTCGGTCCAGTCCATGACCAAAACCAAAACAGAAGACGTGGCGGCCACGGTCAAGCAGATCAACGAACTGGCTGAGTTGGGTTGCCAGATCATCCGGATCGCTATTCCCCGGCTGAGCGCGGCTCAGGCGCTTGGGGTTATTAAGAAGCAGGTCAGATTACCGATCGAAACGGATATCCATTTCAATCCCAAATTAGCGCTGGAATCGATCGCTCAGGGCGCGGATGCCATTAGATTGAATCCCGGTAATATTGCTGATCCGGAAGCGATCAAAGAGATTGTCAAGCAGGCTAAAAAAAGAAAAATACCGATCCGGGTCGGCTTGAATTCCGGCTCGGTCACCGGGTACATAAATAAAAATAAGAAATTCAAATCTAAAGCTAAAAAGTGGCCGGTCTGGCAAACGATGGTCGAGTGCGCTCTGGAATATTGCCGCTTTCTGGAATCATTAAAGTTCAAAGACATTATGGTTTCCCTTAAGGCCTCCGATGTGCAGTCAACCGTTAATGCTTATCGTTTAATCGCTCAAAAAACTGATTATCCCCTGCATTTGGGGGTAACGGCCGCCGGTCCGCTCATGGATTCCGTCGTTAAGTCCTCGATCGGGATCGGGTCTTTATTGTTGGATGGGATCGGTGATACGATTCGTGTTTCTATTACCGGTCCACCGCATGATGAGGTCCGATTGGGTTACTGGATACTGGAGGCGCTGGGTTTAGCGCGTCGGGGGCCGGAAATTATTGCCTGTCCCACCTGCGCCCGGTGCGAAGTGGATATTATTAAGATCACCGAGGAGATTAAAGGTGTCCTGAGAAACCCGCATTCCGAATTCCGTGATCTGAATTTGAAAGTGGCCATCATGGGTTGCGTGGTCAACGGACCGGGTGAGGCGACCGAGGCTGATATTGGGATCGCGGCCGGGCAGGGTTTTGCCTGGCTGTTTAAAAAAGGGAAAAAGATCCGCAAGATACCCGAAGCCAAAATCGTCAGTGAACTACTGAAAGAGATAAAACGGATTTAAATGTTTTCAATTCATCGGCGCC
>DAOWBV010000058.1 GCA_030633885.1 Planctomycetota bacterium | reverse complement strand
AGTGGCTGAGATTCAGAAGCAGAGCGAGCAGTTGATCCACATGATCGGGACGGATTATTATTATCAGCTTCAGGCCGATCTGGCGGAAGAGTTGTGCCGGATCACGCCGGGCCGGTTCCCGAAAAAAGTATTTATGACCAATTCCGGGGCGGAGTCGGTTGAAGCAGCGATTAAGCTGGCTCGTTACGCGACCAGGCGTCCCCGATTCATTGCTTTTATCGGCGCTTTTCATGGTCGGACTATGGGCGCGGTTTCTTTGACAGCCAGCAAGGCTGTTCAGCGTCGCCACTTCGCGCCGTTAATGTCGGAAATCACCCATACCCCCTATCCATATTGTTACCGTTGTACTTTTAATTTGAAATATCCGGGTTGTAAATTTGCTTGCTTGCGATACATTGAGGAAACGCTTTTTGCCAAAGTGGCTCCGCCGGAAGAAGTGGCGGCGTTTGTGGTCGAACCGATCCAGGGCGAAGGTGGTTACATCGTTCCCCCGCCGGGCTATTTGAAAGAACTGCAAAAACTGGGCCGGAAATACGGGATTTTGTTGATCGCCGATGAGATCCAAAGCGGGTTCGGCCGGACCGGCAAGATGTTTTCCGTTGAACACTGGGGCGTGGTGCCGGACATTATTTGTCTGGCCAAGGGGATCGCTTCTGGCCTGCCTTTAGGGGCGATGGTGGCCCGGGCGGACATGCATATCTGGCCGTCGGGCGCTCACGCTAATACTTTCGGGGCGAATCCGGTTGCGTGCGCCGCGGCATTGAAGACGATTGAATTGTTGGAAAGTAGCCTGGTCAAGAATTCTGCGAAAATGGGCGTTTACCTAACCGGGAAATTGCGCCGATTACAGAAAAAATATAAGATCATTGACGATGTGCGCGGAAAGGGATTGATGATCGGTCTGGAAATAGTCAAGGACAAAAAAACCAGAACGCCCGATCCGGCGAAAAGAGAAAAGATCGTCCAGGATTGTTTCCGGAACGGAATTTTGTTTCTCGGTTGCGGTGAAAACTGCCTGCGTTTTTATCCGCCGTTGGTAGTGACGAAACCGGAGATCGATATCGCGTTGACTGTCTTTGAAAAAGCAGTGAAGAAATATTCGTAACTTGTGTTTTATTGCCAGTGACATTCCGGGCCTGACTGCCTGCTTACAGGCAGTCAGGCAGGATTCCTGCTTTTCCTCCCGAGGCGGACCCGCCTCTGGCGGGCGCCGGAATGACACGCGGGATATATAATGGCGAAGAAGAAATTCCAGATTACCATTAACAAAAACTGGTGTAAGGGCTGTTCGCTCTGTGTCCAGATCTGTCCGAAAAAGGTATTTCGGTTAAGCGAAAAACCCGGGTCCCGCGGGTATTTTTTTTCGGAACCGGTTAAGCCGGAACTATGTACCGGTTGTTTGGAATGCGAACTTCACTGTCCTGACTTAGCGATAAAAGTTATAACTAAGAAGTAGCTGCGGGGCTTGCCCCCGCCTGATAAGGGCGACCGTAAAGGTCGCAGCTACAAAATATTAAATAAATATGAAAGTTTTTCTTCAAGGAAACGAAGCTTGTGTTCAGGGTGCTTTAAAAGCCGGGTGTCAATTTTATGCCGGATACCCCATCACCCCATCCAGTGAGATCATGGAAAAAATGGTCCGGGTTTTACCTGAACATCAGGGTGTTTTTGTTCAGATGGAAGATGAGATCGGGTCGATCGCCGCGATGATCGGCGCGGTCTGGGCCGGGGCCAAAGCGATGACGGCTACTTCCGGGCCGGGGCTGGCTTTGATGCTGGAGAATATCGGTTATGCGATCATGACCGAAACGCCCTGCGTGATCGTTGATGTCCAACGGGCCGGACCGTCTACCGGTCAGGCGACTAAGCCCGCTTCGGGTGATGTTATGACCGCCCGCTGGGGCGCGCCCGGGGATTACGAAAGTATTGCGCTTAGTCCCTGGTCCGTGCAGGAGATGTACGAGTTCACTATCAGGGCTTTTAATCTGGCTGAGACTTACCGGATGCCGGTTTTTTTGCTGGCCGATGAAGCGGTCGCTCATCTTAAAGAAAAAGTTGGACTGAAAAAAAATATTAACATAGTCCAACGAGCGAAAAAATCCGAACAACCGCCTTTTGGTGAAACGGCTGGAAATCTGCCCACCTCGATGCCGGCCTTCGGACAGGGACGTAAAATATCGGTGACCGGGTCCACCCATGACGAATGGGGTTATCGCCGGACCCAGGTCCCGGCGGCCCATGAGAAATTAGTGAACCGGTTCTGTAACAAAATCCGGAAGAACGTAGAGCAGATAGTTGAATGGGAGACCTATGAGGACCAGGACGCGGAGATTTTAATCGTGGCCTATGGTTTTACGGCCCGGAGTGCCCTGGCGGCGGTGCGTCTGGCCCGGGCCAAAGGAGAAAAAGTCGGCTTGCTCAGGTTAAAAACTCTCTGGCCGTTCCCGGAAAAAGTTTTTTCGGGGATTGGTCCAAAAGTTAAAAAAATTGTCGTGCCGGAAATGAATCAGGGACAGATCGTCCTGGAGGTTTCCCGGTTTTATAGAGGTAGTGTTATATATTATAATAAGACTAACGGACAGGTGATCACGCCGCAGGAGATATTGGATTGTATTATGTAGCTGCGGGGCTTGTCCCCGCCCTTTTAATAATGGCGACCGCAAGGGTCGCAGCTACAATAAAATAATAATTAATGTAGCGGAAACCTTTTAAGTTTTTATGATAAAAATATGAATAATAATTTGAATAAATATATTCGACCGGAAGTTTTCCCCACCCCCTTCTGCCGGGGATGCGGGCACGGGATCCTGATGGGTTCGATCCTCCGGGCGATCGATGAACTGAAACTGGACATTGATCAGATGGTCTTTGTTTCCGGGATCGGGTGCGCGGCCTGGATACCCAGCCCCCACTTCGCGGCTGATACGCTCCATACTACTCACGGCCGGCCGGTTGCTTTCGCGACCGGGATAAAACTTTTTAATCCGAAATTGAAAGTGGTTGTTATCAGTGGTGACGGCGATCTTTCCGCCATCGGCGGTAATCATCTCATTCATGCCGCCCGGCGGAACATTGATCTGACCGTGATCTGTGCCAATAATAATATTTATGGGATGACCGGCGGACAAATGGCCCCTACCACTCCGACCGGTGCCCGGGTCAGCACGGCGCCGGACGGGTCAACGGAACCGGCTTTTGATCTGTGTAAACTGGTCTGGGGAGCAGGCAGTGAAAGCGATAGTTATATCGCGCGGACTACCGTTTTTCACGCGCGGGAGTTGATCAAATATATCAAAAAAGCATTAACGCATCAGGGGTTTTCTTTTCTTGAGGCGGTTTCGCCCTGCTTTACTCAGTTCGGACGGCGCAATCAGGCCGAGACGCCCGCCCGGATGATTTTGGATCTGAAAAAAATGAGTGTCCGGGCGAAAAAGGCGGATGAACTGTTTAAATTTAAGGAAAAAAGAAAAATCTTGATCGGCGAGTTTAAATAATATGGGTGACCAGAATCGGATTGAAATCAGAATTGCCGGTATTGGCGGTCAGGGCGTGATCTACGCGGCCAATCTGTTGGGCCGGGCCGCCAGCCTCAAGTATAACCATGTCGCTGTTTCAGCCAGCTACGGACCGGAAAGCCGCGGCTCGGCAGCTAAATCAGAAATAGTTATTTCGGACGAGCCGATTGATTATCCGCACGCTATCTCCCCTAACATATTATTGGTCATGCATCAGCAGGCCTATGATGAGTACGCGGATCAGGTAGCGAAAGATGGTTTGATCGTCCTTGATTCTTTTCTGGTTGTGCCCACGGCGGTTTCCCGGACGGTTCATTCCATTGATGCTACCCGGATCGCGCGTGATCAATTGAAAGTTATTATGCTGGCTAATTTGATCCTGATCGGATTTTTTGCCCGGGTCTCAAAAATCGTTTCTTCGACCGAGTTGATCCGGGGTTTCGAGGATATGGTTCCGGTGAAATCTTTCGCTCTCCCCGATTCTATCGGGGATCAGGGCAAAAAGGCGTTGGAATTAGGCCTTAAGTACTAATTTGCTTCATTTCAGGCAGTAAAAAAACTTCTTAAGAAATTTATTTTTTGCTTGACAAATGGACTATAATAGACGATAATAGACTATGCAGGACGAGACCACCCTGCTGTTTGGAGGAAATATGATAGATGATATTATGACGTTACCGGAAGTGGCCGAGTATCTTAAGGTGAATAAAAAAACTATTTACCGGATGCTTAAGGCCAAACAGATCCCGGCTTTTAAGGTGCGCAGTGAATGGCGGTTCAGAAAAGTAGCGATCAATGAGTGGATCGATCAGGCGGATATTAAGAAAGAAGACAGTGAGGAGCGGGGTCCTTCTTTTGAGATACCGATCGTCGGCCGGATCGCCGCCGGCGTGCCGATCCTGGCGGAAGAGAATGTCGAGGGGACGATTACGGTGGACCGTAATCTGGTGAGGACTCCGGAGAGGGTTTTTGCCTTGAAGGTGCAGGGGGAAAGCATGATTAAGGCGGGGATTAATGACGGGGATATTATCCTGATCCGTCAGCAAGCGGTGGCGAATAACGGCGAGATGGTGGCGGTGATTATCGACAACGAAGCCACGGTCAAACGGTTTTATCGGGAAAAAGATAAGATAAAGCTGAAACCGGAGAACGATCAAATGGAACCGATCATTGTTGATCCGGCCGATAAGAACGTGCGGATCGTTGGCCGGGTGGAACGGATCATTAAAAAGATTTAAGGATTCTGGAGAGAGGTTTTAAGGTAACACCCTGCACCCAACGCTTGCCGTGAAGTCTAAGTACTTCATGGTGGTGCGGGGCGGAGAGGAGTCTTGGTATGCGGGCGGCAGGATGGAGGAGATTATCCGGTGGTACACCCCGTTAGAGATAGGTCGTCATTGCCAGACGGTCGTTAAGGTATAACATTTTAGTCTAACTGGATTATCGTTAGAAATAATGCATCATTTACAAGACGACCGTTACTATCTCTAACGGGTGCATCCTTCTCGGTCTCGAGATGATCGGGGCCGGTGTCATTGGGTAATTCCTTCTGCCTTGTCTGCCCGCTATTTTATTACAGCCCTGGTTTGTCGGGGTAAAGGAGGAGAGTTATGGAACAGAAAAAGGGATTGTTTAACAAAGTGGTCAAGGCCGGCCAGCGGAATTACTTTTTTGATGTCCGGGAAGCCAAGAATGGGAATAAGTATCTGCTTATTTCAGAGAGCCGGGTTAATAAAGACGGAAAAAAAGAGAGTTCCTGTATTCTGATTTTTAATAACGCGCTGAGTAATTTTACCGACGGCTTGAAAGAAGCAGTGGCAGTTTGCAAATAAAATTATGGCTAAAAACCGGGTGGTCGCAATTTTCGACCACCCGGGGTGATAACTTGAAGTGCCAATTTGGCACCTCAAGTTAAGGTCGGTCATATCTAAAATAGAAGGTTTAATATGCCAGGTAAAGAGTTAAGTATTTCTGCTGAACATATTACAGACGCCATTCTATTTATCCGTGGACATAAGGTGATGTTGGATAAAGAGTTAGCGGGTCTCTATGGTGTTACTACAACCAATTTGAATAAAGCAGTGCGTAGAAATTTAGACCGTTTTCCCGCAGATTTTATGTTTCAGCTAACCAAGGAGGAGCTTGGAAACTTGATGTTCCAAAATGGAACATCAAGTTGGGGAGGCACTCGTAAATTACCCCATGCTTTTACGGAACAAGGGGTGGCTATGCTTTCGAGTATTTTACGCAGTAAACAGGCGGTTCAAGTGAATATTGAGATCATGCGTGCTTTTGTCCGTTTGCGACAGCTCATTTCGTCCCACAAAGAATTGACAAAAAAACTTGATGCCTTAGAAGAAAAATATGATGTCCAGTTTAAAGTGGTTTTTGATGCTATCAGGCAATTGATGGCCCCACCGGTGCCCAAGGCTCGAAAAATCGGATTTCGGGTAAAAGATTCAATTAGAGGAAAATTAAGATCAGGATATAGTTTAATCGAGACCGCGTAAAATTGATTATTTGTTGACCCGTCGGATAAAAATATTAAAATTATCGTTGAGAAACAAAAGAAAGGAGTAAAAAATCACTCAACGTAAAAAAATCCTTATCGGCGCGTGTCTATTGGCGTTCATACTATGTTTGTTTGTTGTCGTATTGACCTGGAATGGATTCCCGGGCGGATGGATAAAGAATCGACTTCAGTCTAATGTGACTGAGAGCAAACTCAAGCGCGCTAAGCAAAGATATAATGCTTTCCTCGCGGAAAACGGGTTAACACACCCTTTAAAAGATATTTCCATAAAGATTGTAAAAAGCGAAAGAAAATTGTTTTTATATTCCGAAGGCGGACTGCTAAAAACATATCAAATCGGGCTCGGCGGATCTCCCGAAGGACATAAAAAAATACAGGGTGATCAAAAAACACCGGTTGGTGAATATTATATTTGCACCAGAAACGACCGAAGTCGTTTCAATCTTTTTTTAGGCATCAGTTACCCGAACATTAAAGATACCCAACAAGGTTTGTCAGAAAGGTTAATAAGTCAAGCGAAATATGAACAGATCAAAGAAGCTCTTGACAAAAAACAAAAGCCATCTTGGGGTACTAAACTGGGCGGAGCGATTGGTATCCATGGGAGCGGCTCTAATTATGATTGGACATTGGGCTGTATTGCTCTCAATGATGCAGGCATAGAAGAATTATGGTTCACGACAAAATTCGGCACGCCTGTTTTTATTGTTGAAAACGAATAATCTAGCAGGATGGAACAGATCAAACAAACACTGCGGCAGCACCACGGGGTTTCGGTCAATTTCAGGATCGCTCATCAGGGTTTAAAGACCGATATAATTTTATTTTAAAATCCCACATTTTTTTCTTGACAAATGATACTAATGTGGTATCATTCAGGTAGAATGAAGATGATTACTAAGCATACGGATTACGCGATCCGGGCTCTTTGTGAAATGGCCCGAAATAAGCAAAGTCGGGAGTTATTCCCGGTGGCGGAGTTAGCCGAAAAACTAAAGATCCCCCGCCCTTTTTTGAGGAAGCTACTTCAGATACTGAACAACAAAGGCGTACTTAAGTCGTATAAGGGCCAGGGCGGGGGGTTTAAACTGGGCCGGCCGCCCCAACGGATATTTGTAGTTGATCTCATCCGGATATTCCAAGGGCCCTTTAAAATTGATAAATGTGTTTTGAGTAAAGATGTTTGTCCGGACGTCAGAACTTGTTTGTTAAGGAAAAAAGTCGTGGCGATCGAAAAACATATGATTTCCGAATTAAAATCAATCACTATTGCGTCTTTATTAAGTATGAAAGATAAGTCATGAAAGAATATTTAAACAAAGGTATTAAAGAAGTTGTTAAACAGTTCCCCCGGATAGCGGATATTCTCGATGAATACCAGATCGGTTGTGGTCCCTGCAGCGTTGGGACCTGTCTCCTGAAAGATATCGTTAATATCCATAACCTGTCACCTGAAGATGAACAATCCTTAATGGCGAAAATCGCGGAAGTGATCTATCCTGGTCCGCCGGTAAAAATACCGGAACCGGCCCGGCGTCAAGGATCTGGATCCCGGGAAATAAAATATTCACCGCCCATGAAAAAATTAGTCGATGAACACGTCTTGATAAAAAAATTAGTTGCCTTGATCCCGAAACTGATCGAGTATCTGGATCTGGAATCAGATCAGGGTCGTCAGTTAATCCTGGATAGCATTGATTTTATCCGTTCCTACGCGGATAAATATCATCATGCCAAGGAAGAAGATATCCTTTTCAAGTATTTTGATCCGAATCTGGATATTTTGAAAGTTATGTATGAAGACCATGAAACCGGCCGGGCTCATGTCCGGGCAATCGTTGCCGGGGTGGAAAAAAGAGATAAAAGCGTTGTCATTGAACACCTGAACGGTTATCAGGAGCTGCTGAGCGGGCACATTAAAAAAGAAGATGAGATCCTGTACCCCTGGTTGGATCGGGAGCTTTCGACTTCCCAGGTTGGCGAAATGTTCTCGAAATTCAATGAAATTGATAAACAGTTTGGTTGTACGGCGAAGAGATACGAAGAGGTTATAAAAAAACTTGAAGAGAGATTTAAAATAGAGCCGTCCTTGAGCTCAATGACCTCATGGGTAAAATCGCACTGAGCAATGAATGATTTTTATTTAAAGCAGGAGGGGCAAAAATGAGTAATTTTGAAGGTTGCCCGGGATCAAAGATGCATGATTTCAAGAAAAAAGATGATCAGGAAAATGGGCTGACAATTAAAGTAGCGTCGCAGTTAAAACACTGGCCGATTCAACTGCACCTGGTTTCGCCGGCCGCGTCCTATTATCAGGGGGCGGATGTGTTGCTTAGCGCTGACTGCGTGGCTTACGCTTTAGGTAGTTTGCATTCAGATTATTTAAAAGGGAAGTCACTTGCTATTGCGTGTCCCAAGCTGGATGAAAGTCAGAATGCTTATGTGGAAAAAATAAAATCTCTGGTTGACGACGCCAAAATAAATACTTTGACGGTCATGATTATGCAGGTCCCCTGCTGCATGGGATTACTGGAATTAGCCAAAAAGGCCGCGGCCGAGGCCAAGCGAAAAGTACCTGTTAAATATTTGGTTGTTGGTATTCAGGGAGAAATTTTAAAAGATGAGTGGGCCATAAATTAAGTACCAAGTAGCTCTAAAATTCTTTGAAAATCATCGTTGGAGTAAAATTCAATCGTGATACAACCTCTTTTACGGTAAGATGTTATATCTATTTTTGTTCCAAATTTCCGCCGTAATCTGTCTTCCAATTCTTTTAGGTAAGGATCTTTTGACGCCGCAGTTTTAGTTTTTGCTGATGGCTTTTTAGTTTTGGCAATAATATGTTCAAGGCGTCTAACTGATAATCCATCATTTTTAATGCGACGCAGTAATTTAAACAAGGCATCGCGATTATTTACGGATAGAAGGCATCTGGCGTGCCCCATAGTGATGGTTCCACGTGAAACTTCCTTCTGGACCTCGTCAGGGAGTTCTAAAAGACGTATAAAATTAGTTATTGTCGCCCTTTCCAGGCCTACCCGTTGGGCTATCTGATCATGGGTAAGCTGAAAGTGCGATCCCAGCTCCTTGTAGGCCTGAGCGCGCTCAATGGGGTTCAGGTCCTTTCTCTGAATATTCTCGATCAGGGCCCACTCCAGCATCATCCTGTCATCTACTTCCTTGACAATGGCTGGGATTTTATCGATTTTAAGTTCTTTGCTGGCTCGCCATCTTCGCTCGCCGGTGACTAATTCGTAACCTTTGGTGGTCTTGCGGACAATAACTGGCTGGAGGATACCCGCAGTTTTGATAGAATCCATTAATTCTCGGAGTGATTCCTGGTCAAAATCTTTACGTGGCTGGAAACGGTTTGGGGTAATATTTTTGACGGCGATAAAGGAGAGACCCTTTGTTTCATCCTTAGTCACCACAGGTTCAACTTTGATCGTTTCGTTTGTTGGTGTTTGTTTAATTTGTGGCGGCGAGGGCGGTGGTTTCGGGGCGGCTCGCTTTGTCACGCCTGTAGTGAGCTTGGTCGAACTACCGGAAAGCAAAGAGCTGAGTCCCCGACCTAATTTCTTAGGCTTCATTCTTAAGTACCTCTCGGATTAATTCCGAATACCCGTGTGCGCCTCGGGAGACGGGGTCATACGCGAAAATTGACTGGCCGTGGCTTGACGATTCAGCCAGGGAAATGTCGCGCGGGATAATAGTTTGGTAAACTTCTTTGGGAAAATGCTGCCTGACTTCTTGCGCGACTTCCTGAGAAAATTGTACTTTTTCATCGAACATTGTCAACAGAATTCCCTTGATACCGATTGCCGGATTAGAAGACGTCTTGATCTTTTCGATGGTATCAATTAGTTGTGTAAGTCCTTCCATGGCGAAGTATTCGCATTGGAGGGGGATGATGATTCCATCCGCGGCGGTCAGCGCGTTGAGCGGAAAAATTCCAAACGATGGGGGGCAGTCGATCAAAATAAAATCATATTTTTTTTTAAGCGAGAGCAAGGCATTTTTTAATTTTGTCGAACCGCGCACATTAGCATGCAGTTCATGTTCCAGTTCGGCTAACGAGGGATTGCCGGCGAGGATGTCAAGAAAGGCGGTGGAAGTTTCACTGATCTCTTCGGAGATAACATCGTGAGTTGAATTCAAAACGGCGTGCGTTCCCCGGCCCGGCTGGGAGCTAACATTTAAGCCGCTGGTCGCGTTTGCCTGGGGATCGATATCAACGAGCAAACATTTTTTATCGGCCAGCGCCAGACCGTACGCCAGATTAATGGCGGTCGTTGTTTTTCCGACCCCGCCTTTTTGGTTGCTGATGGCGATTATTTTCATGGTGTCACGTGGAACATTTGCCGTAACTCTTTTGTTACAAAGAGTTTGCGGCGACAACTTACTTTCGGGGTTTGCTCTTGTAATGAGCGGCGAAAAAAAATTCGTCAGGAAAACTACTGATTTTTTTTCTTGTCTCTGTCGGAAATCCCTGTTTTTTTTTTTCAGCATTTCGGACGGACTGTTGCCTGCTACTTACCGGAAAGTAGTCTATCATTAAAACTTGTTT
>DAOWBV010000238.1 GCA_030633885.1 Planctomycetota bacterium | reverse complement strand
TAGCTGAAATCGCCGCGGGGAAAAGAGATATTTGCTTTTAAGTGAACAATTAACAACGAGCAAGTAACAAGTTAAATATGTGTTATGCTATTCCCGGAAAAATTATTGAGCTAAATGACCGGACCGCCACTGTTGACTATTACGGTGAACAGAAAAAGGCGTATACGGATCTGTTGGAAGTTCAGATCGGTGATTATGTTTACGCTCAGGGTGGTTTCCTTATCCAGAAAGTTCCGCCAAAGGAAGCACACGATATTTTAAGTGACTGGGAGGAATTGTTCTTCAAATTACAGGAAAAAGATAAAAAACTCAGCGCTCACCCCAAAAATCTTTACGAACGTGCCAACGCTATCCGCCAGCAGAATCAGGGTAATTCCTGTTGTGTCCACGGCATTCTGGAATTTTCAAATTATTGTCGCCAAAATTGTCTTTATTGCGGTATTAGGCGCGATAATAAGGAACTGACCCGCTATCGTTTAGAAATCCCTCAGATTCTTGAATCAGTCAAATACGCTTATGATCTTGGGTTTAAGGCGTTGGTGCTGCAATCCGGTGAAGACCCATATTATGATGACGACAAGCTTGAGACGATCGTGAAGACTATTCGGGAGAAATACCCGGTCCTTTTATTTGTTTCCATCGGTGAGCGGAGTCTCAGTGCTTACCGGCGTTTGTATGACGCTGGGGCGCGTGGCGTGTTGATGAGGTTTGAGACCTGTAATCCTGATGCTTACAAAAAAGTCAAGCCTGATTCTGACCTGCAAAATCGACTGCAGTTGATCCGGGATCTGAGGAAAATGGGTTACTTGATCGTGACCGGATTTCTGGTCGGGTTGCCGGGCGAAGACAAGAAAGATATTCTGGAGAATATTAAACTGACGGCTTCTCTGGACGCTGAAATGTTTTCTTTCGGGCCGTTCATTCCGCATCCGCAGACTCCGCTGGCCGAAACACCGATGCCAAAACTCACTAAATTATTGAGGGTGATCGCCGAGGCGCGGTTAATGAACCCGGAAAGTCGAATCCTGGTGACGACTGCGCTGGAGACCTTAGATCAAGACGCGGCCCGGCAGGGATTGCTGGCCGGGGCTAATTCTTTAATGATCAATGTGACTCCGCCCAAATATCGTAAACTTTACGATATTTATCCCCAGCGGTTTGGCACGGACTTAGATACCCAGGAACATATTGATCGGGTGATTGGTCTCTTGAAGTCATTGGGCCGGGCCCCGACCGATTTGAGTGTTTAAAGATAAAAGTGAGGCGTCTTGATCCGCCAGCCCCGAAAGCTTTCAGGACTGGCGGATTAGGGCGCCGATTAAATGGTACTGTAAACAGTGCCCGATTTTAAGACTAATTATGAAAACTAACGATACCACGCCGATGCTTTCTATTTCGATTGTTTCCCGGATGACTAAAGCGCCAATCCGAATGATTCGGGAATATGAAAAATACGGATTAATTAAACCGCGGAGAATAAAAGGGCGGAGGTTGTTTTCTTTTTGCGAAGTTGGTTTCATCCGGGATATCAGATTCTATCTGACCGCAAAAAAAATGCATATTAACGGATTGGTAGAATTTTATTTAAGAGCCTCCTGTTGGGAAATAAAACGATGCCGTAAACATAAATGTCCCGCCTATGGGAACATTAAGTCCCAGTGTTGGGAAGTGACAAAGCCTCATAAACAATGCACTCCGGAAATGTGTCCTTTGTGTCCGATTTACATTATCAAAAAATCATCTCGAAAGAAAAAACACTCAAACCCATTGAGTCCTTTTACCTATCGCAAGAAGTGATTTTTTTTATCCGTTTTTAAGTTTTCATTGAAGCTTCCTTCCTCCAAGTCGCCAACCGCAATTTTTTTCACAGATTCTTTATTTTTTTATTGACACATGACGCTTTTATGTTATTGTTGTTAACAAGGACACG
>DAOWBV010000086.1 GCA_030633885.1 Planctomycetota bacterium | reverse complement strand
TGATTTCCGGTCGAGTTGATTATTTACCCGAAATAACGACGGATGCTCCCAGTGATGTTGAACGAGCTCTGGCTGATCGTTTCGGACTGATTGATACCCGCAGTCCGGTATTTGATTTTGACGCGACCAGCTATTATGAGCCGACCATGGGGCCCGGTCTCAAAAAAATATTTTTTTCCTTCCAGAATTTAATTGACCCGTCTGAAATCGTCGGGATCAAAATTGCCACCAATCAACTGGAAACCAAATATCAGCCTTCGCCGAATTCTGGCGTCGCTACCCGGTCGATCAATCTTGATCCTGGTTACTTGGATGGCGGCAAGCTGATCCTGGCTTCCACCAAAAATCACGCCCACCGCCTTTATTTAAATCAAGGGATTTACGCCGAAGTGACTTTGATGTATGTCAAAGGCCTGTATCAATCGCTTAATTGGACCTATCCTGATTATCGGCAGCCGGAGTATCATGACTATTTTCAACAGGTTCGTCTAGCTTACCTGGCTCAAACTAAAATCTAGGCGTGTTTCTCGGAAACCTCTTGACAGATTTATTTTTAACCGTAAAATGTTTGTATTATTAGCGCAGATTAAAGATAGATCGAGAAGAATAAAATTATGGAAACCTGGGGCGATTTTGAAATCTATACCGATCAGCTCATCGGCAAAGGCGGTTGGGGTGAAGTTTATAAAGGGAAACAGGTCTCTCTTAATCGGACAGTGGCCATAAAAATCCTCAAGGAAGAACTGACCCGCGATAAGGATTTCGTGCGTCGTTTTCATCGAGAGGCGGAATGCCTGGCCAAATTGGCGGATGAGCATATTATCCAGGTTTACGGGGCCGGCGAACATCGTAAGTTGTATTACTTTGCTATGGAATATGTACCGGGCGTAACGCTGGATAAGTTTATTGAACGGGATTATAAATTTACCGTTGATGAAGTAGTGGCGCTCGGGATTGCCGTGGGCAAAGCCTTGCAAAGCGCCTGGGAAAGCACTGAGCAGATCATTCATCGTGATATTAAACCTTCCAATATTTTGCTGGCTTTTCCCAAGAGGATTCTTGATAGTTTAACCAAATCAGGCGGAGAAAAACAATCAGGCAAGAAACTTGATATTCAGCAGGCTAAGATCAAGGTGATGGATTTTGGGCTGGCCCGGATAGTTAAGTCATCAGATGAAGAATCTGTTTCCACCACCGGTCATTCAGTTTCCGTCCAGGAAGTAGCGGGAACGGAAGAGGATACGTCAAAACTATTGAACAAGAAAGACGCCCGGGAAACCAATATTACCTTAGCGGGAACGATTTTAGGAACGCCCAAGTATATTTCACCGGAACAGGGACTGGGTAAATCCGTAGATATTCGTTCTGATATTTATTCGCTGGGAATCGTTCTTTATGAGATGGTTGCCGGTCAGATCCCTTTTAAAGGTGATGACGTGATTCGTTTGATCCGTCAGCACATTTATGATACCCCACCGTTACCGCGGACGTTGAATCCGCAAGTTCCGCTGGCGTTGGAAGCGGTGATCATGAAATGTATTCAGAAAAAGCGGCGGTATCGTTATAAGGATCCTTCGGAGTTATTGGAAGATCTTAATGCGATCCGTCAAAAGCAGGTGCCGCTTTATACTGATTTGAGAACATCCGGCCAGGCCAAAAAGAGGAAAAAGAAAAAAAGTCCGGTAAAAAAGTTTCTGGTTAGCCTGTTTTTACTGGCCGTGATCGCGGCTTGTTCATTTTTTGTCTTTGATTTTTTGAATAACAATCCGTCTTTTACGAAAATGATTAAACCCAATATTAACCCGGCCCGAAGTGACAAGCCATCGCCGGAAAATATCCTGGATGATGATGAGGTAGTCGTGACGGCCCGTCAGACCGAAGTCATCGATAGTATTTTTGATTACGGTATCAGGATAAAATGTTTTGTTAAAAACAAGACCGATCGATGGCAGGGTCGCCGGTTAAGAGTGGAATTAGACTGGCGCGGGCAGACTTATTTCAAAGAGCAAACAATCGGGCTTCGGCCGAAAGGTTCCGATACTGTTGTCATTGAATTTTATGAGCCGACTGATGAAGGGGGAGATTTTTACGAATACCGGGTCCTGCTTAAAAAATAAAACTTTGATATCATGAAAAACCGGGTATAATTTAAGAAAGGATATTGTATGCCGCCAAAGTTATTGATTGACCCAGCCATTATTGACGTTAATAATATTTACCTCGACAAAACTAAAGTGGAGTCGATCAACCCGCATCGTTACGAGATGCAGCAGTTGGATGGGATCTTAAAGTTTGATAAAGCCAATAATCTGATTGTTGGTTATAAAGATGTTACCACCAATGAATTTTGGGTTCGGGGCCATATTCCCGGCCGGCCGATCATGCCGGGTGTGCTCATGGTTGAAGCCGCCGCTCAGTTAAGCAGTGTTTATTATCATTTGATCGAGCCGGCGGTGGCCGGTAAATTTGTCGGTTTCGGCGGCATAGATCAAATTAAGTTTCGGGGAACCGTGCAACCGGGTGATAAGTTGATCTTGGTTATTAAATGTCGTGATATGAGGCCACGGCGCGGTATTTTTTATTCCCAGGGGATTGTTAACGGTAAGCTCGTTTTTGAAGCCGTGATCAGCGGTATGCCGGTATAAATCATTATGAAAAGACGGGATTTTGTTAAAGCAACCGGTTTGACTCTGGTCGGACTCTATTTACGTCCGGACCAATTGATCCGGTCCGCCTTGGGCCAAAACCAGCGGGCGCTTGTGGTCGTGGTTTATAATCCGAATATGCGCGATAAGCATGGGACGATTTATCCCCGGGAGATCCAGCGAACCCTGCATGAATTGTTAAAAACGCTATTCGGAGTTAATTCGGCCAAGCAAGCCTTGCGGCAACTGATCAAACCGTCGGACGTAGTTGGGCTTAAGGTTAACGCGCACCGCGGACAAAAAAATAACGCGACGAAACCAGCCGTGGCTTACGGATTAGCGGAACTGATGGACTGGGCCGGGTTTGATAAAAATAAAATAATCATTTGGGACCGGGCTCGGGATGAGTTGGCTGATGCCGGTTATACCATTAATATGAGAAATCGCGGTGTTCGTTGCGCCGCTACTTCCACTCATTGGCGGGATCGTTTTCGCAAACCTTTGATTGATTTTGATAAACAGATTATCAAGATCGGGTCGACCTCCACTCGTTTAAGTAACCTGATCACTAAATCGACTGCTTTAACGATTAATATGCCGGTGCTTAAAACCCATAAGTTTGTGAAAAATACCGGGGTTAATGGTGCTGTTTTGAATATGTATCGGGCGATCGAGATCAGCAAATCTGATCCAAAAAATAAGCAAAAATCGTCTAATATTAAAGAGCTTTATGATAATGAATGTGATCCCATGGCCGCTGAAGTTTATTCAATTCCGGTCATCAGGAATAAAACGAAACTGATAATTTGCGATGCTATTTACCCGCTTTATGAGGGCGGTCCGGGTGATGATCCGCGGAATCACTGGAATTGCAACGCCTTGTTGGCCAGTTTTGATCCGGTGGCCATTGACGTGATCGGGCAGGAAATCCTTCAGAAATACCGCGACCGGCACGGAAAACCCAACGCGCCTAAACTGCAGACGAATTATTTAGCGACTTGCGGTAACGCCAAGTACCGGTTAGGCAAACACCAACGTTTTCAAATCCAGTTGATCGAGAAAAAACTCAGGTAAATATCCGCTGATTAAAATTCTCCGCTGAATACTTCCACAGCCGGTCCGCTTAAATAAACTTCATTATCCGATGTCCATTTTATTATTACCGTTCCCCCGGCCAATGTGACTTTAACCTGCCGGTCAAGTTGTCCGGCCACTATTCCGGCGACCACTGCGGCCGAAGCGCCGGTCCCGCAGGCGAGCGTCTCGCCCGCGCCGCGTTCCCAGGTGCGTTGCTTGATATTTTTCCGGTTGCTGATCTCAATAAATTCCACGTTAGTCCGGCGCGGGAAATAGCGGTGCCGCTCGATCAAGGGTCCGTATGTTTTGACCGGGAACTTGGCCACGTTTTTCACCCGGATGACACAATGGGGATTACCCATTGAGATCACACAGACGGTAAAAAGTTTATTTTTAATCCTTAATTTTTTTTGCCCGAGCAGTTTGGGTCGGCCCAACCGGGCGGTGACCTGCTGAACTTTTCCGTTTTTTTTACTTAAATGTAAAGGGATGAGACCGGCCCGGGTAGCTACGATTAGCCTGTTTTTTTTCGTCAAACCTTTGTCCGACACAAATTTTCCCAGGCAGCGGATTCCGTTCCCGCACATTTCCGCTTCACTGCCGTCGGGGTTGAACATCCGCATCCGGAAGTCGGCCCGCGGTGAGGAGAGAATCAGGATCAGGCCGTTGGCCCCGATGCCGGAGTAGCGGTGGCAGACCCGGCGGGCCAGGGCCGCGGGATTTTTTACCGGTTTTTTCAGGCAGTTAACCAGAATAAAATCGTTGCCGGTGCCATGCATCTTGACAAATTTCATTGACAAACGACCTTAAAAAATTAAACTATAAGACTCAACGGGCAGTTAATTATAATATAAACAAAGGTTAAATCAATAAAAATGTCAGCGCAACCGGATTTTGCTGTCCAGATCAACCGTTTAAAAAAAGAACGGCAGGCGGTGATCTTAGCTCACTATTATCAGCGGTCCGAAGTGCAGGATATTGCCGACTACGTGGGCGATTCTCTGGGCCTGGCCCAGCAGGCGGCCCGGACCGAGGCCCGGATCATTATTTTTTGCGGGGTTCATTTTATGGCCGAAACGGCGGCTATTCTCTGTCCCGACCGGCAGGTCCTGATGCCTGATCCTCACGCCGGTTGCCCGCTGGCTAATATGGTGACCGTCCGCGAATTAGAAAAAAAGAAAAAACAATATCCGGACGCTGTGGTGGTTACTTATGTTAACAGTCCGGCTGACATCAAAGCGATCAGTGATTATTGTTGTACTTCGTCCAACGCGGTCAAAGTGGTTCAGTCTATTCCGCCGGACCGTCCGGTAATTTTCGTTCCGGATAAAAGCCTGGGCCGGTACGTGGAGCGCGAAACCGGTCGCCAGCTGATTCTCTGGCACGGTTATTGTCCCACCCACCATCGGATCCTGGCCAGCGACATCAAGGAGAAAAAGAAAAAATATCCGAACGCCCGGGTAACGGTGCATCCGGAATGCACCGAGGACGTGATCAAGCTGGCCGATAAAGTAGTCAGTACCAGCGGAATTATTAAATACGTCCGGGAAACTGATGCCCGTGAATTTATTATTGGTACCGAAATGGGGATATTACATCGTTTAAAAAAAGACAATCCGGATAAGTTGTTTCTGAGTGCTTCCCGCCTGACAGATTGTCCGAACATGAAACTGATCACCTTGGAGAAGATACTCTGGTCGCTGGAAGATCTGATTTACGAGATTACGGTTCCGCCTGATATTGCCGCCCGTGCCCAAGGAGCCATTAAACGGATGCTTCAACTGGTTTAAGATCCACCCTCAAAAAATAAGTCATTTTGATTTGACATCAGCCCCTATTTTTATTATACTCGGTAAGTCTAAAATTCCTGAAACGGTTTAAACATTTTCCGGGGATAGTAATGATGAGTAAGAAAAAAGATACGGAGTTGTTTGAGTTAATCAAGCGCGATGATTTCAAGCTTAAACCGTTGGCGAAAAAAGAAGAACCTGACGCGCGGGTCGAGACCGGTGATTCTCTGCCGGACATGACCTCGCCCCGGCAACCGTTCCTGGAAACCTCGAGTGAAACCCGGGAGGCTTACCCGAAATTCAAGAGCTCTTTCAAAAAGAAGTCCAGGGTCCAAACGACCGGCGAAAAAACATTTACGGTCAAATATAATACGGCTATCTTTATTATGATCCTGGTCATTATAACGATTTTTATCTCCTTTATGCTGGGCGGATACTGGGAACGTCGGACCTTGACCGGGACGGGATCTGCCCAGACGACCGGCCGTAACCGGATGGGGGTGACACCCAGGTCTGGTTCTCAGCCCGATACGAATCTGGAGATACCGCTTTCACCGGTCGGTTCGACATACTGGACGGTGCGGTTAAGACGTTATCAGAATGACCGGAGCGGTCGCAACAGTTCCGACCGGGCTATTACGAAATTAGGAACGGTCGGGATCAGGGACGTGGAAAAAAGAAAAGAAAAAGTCGGTGGTTTGACTCTTTGGGTTATTTACGCCGGAAAGTTCAGTCGTTCGGACCAGGCTCACGCCGCGGTCAAAGAATACCGGCGATTGTATAGAAATTTTGATCGTGATTTTAAGGTGATCAAGATCGAAAAGAAAAACCGAAGATATTAAATTAAACAGGGAGATCAGAAATGTCTATTCACAAAAGTTTAGTTCCACGTTCAAAATTGAAAAGGCACCGTAATGTTCTTTCCCGGAACGAACGGATCGAGCGTTTGACCAAGGAGGAGCGCTGGAAGGAAGGGGACACGGTATTCGGGTTACCCAAGGTGCGTAACATTCTTCAGCGGGTGAAAGCCAAGAAGAAGGAAGCGGCGGCCGAAGGTGCGGCGGCTGAAGGCGCGGCCCCGACGGCGGAAGGCGCCGAATCCAAGGCTCCGGCCGGTAAAGAAGCAGCCTCGGCTAAAGGTGCTGGTGCGCCGGCGGCTGGTGGCGCGGTGAAAAAAGACGCGAAAAAGGAAAAGGGTAAAAAGTGATGAGCTTTTGGCCGGTTTTAGTAAGGCGCCCGGCCTGAAGTGGATAAACCCGAATACTGCTGTTTCGCCCGACGGCTGGGATGAATAATATTAAAATCCACTGTTTTTAATACCCGTCCGGTTTCGTCCACGATTTCCACTACTCCGGATCCCGAGGACTTGGAATTAATGTTTTTTTTGCACCAGGTCCGGAAACGATTATTGTCAATCTTGATCCATTGACTGGCGTAAGTTTGTCCTTCCAGATACCAGATATATCTGATCTTTTTCCCCAATCCGTTAGCAATCTGGGCCCAGCAAAAAACATGATTGGTGTCTGAGGCCAGGAGTGTGGTTCGACCGATCGGCATTTGATCTTTGATGCCCAGGCAGATCACGGCTCGGGGAATGTAAATCGTCGGTGATGACCCCATCCACTCATCATTCCAGCAGTTTAGTTCAAGGATATTTTCATTTGATTTCCTGTTATGAACTAGCGGGGGCGGGGTCAGATTTTGATTTTTTTCCGTGGCGATGGCGGCTAAGGTGTCTGTTTCAGCAATAAAACCCACCGTGCTCATCATGACATAGGAGAGCATGAGAACGCCTAAGATCAAGAGCGTGCCGATAACAAGCTTTTTCTTCATGATAAATATTTTTCGGCAAAAACGAAAAAAAACTTAAGAACTTATTAAGGTAAGAATTAAACCGGGTTTTTTAAAGGGAAAACACGGATAGCGCGGGGTTGTTTAATATCCTTGGGGTAGGGGCAGACGTTTTCGCAAATGCCGCAACCGATGCATAGTTCCGGTACGACATAGTATCGTAAGGCCCGGTCACCAAAATCGTCATATTCTACTTTAATGGCTTTTTCCGGTATCGGGCAATATTCTTCACAGGTACCACATTTGAAACATTTTTTTTCATCAATCAGAGCCGTTCCCAACAGCCATTTTTTCTTTTGGGGCAGGGGTAAAGGCTGAAGCGCTTCCGTCGGGCAGACCTGCGTACAGAGATTGCAGTTGTACAGACACCCTCCGATTTTCGGTATCAGGCTTGGGCTCCACATGCCGTAGAGACCGCGTTGTAACATTAATGGTTGTAATCCATTGGTCGGGCATATTTTCATGCATTCGCCGCACCGGACGCACTGGCCTAGGAATTTTTCTTCCGACCGGATGGCTCCGGGTGGTCTTAAGACGATGGTTGATCGATTACTTTTGTGGCGCGCCAGATTATTCTGCAGTAAAGGGACCGAAAACACGCCTAACAGGGAAGCCATTAAAAAAGATCGCCGTTCCGGTAAACGGACCGGGGCCGGTAATTCCGGAGCGG
>DAOWBV010000038.1 GCA_030633885.1 Planctomycetota bacterium | reverse complement strand
TTCGATCTCCGTCGGGCCTGTCCTTTTCCCTGCCACTTTGATCGTGTCATCACTTCTACCGTAAAGGAACCAAAACACATCTTCATCCACCTTGGCCCAGTCACCGTGATACCAGACGTCCGGCCATTTGGAAAAGTAAGTCTCGAGATAACGGTCCGGGTCTTTCAAAAATCCTTTGGTCATGGAAGGCGCCGGTTTTTTGCAGACTAAATGACCGATCCCGCCCCGGATCGGTTTTCCGTCATCATCAAAGACATCGATATCCATGCCCAGGCCCGGTCCGCGCAGGGTGCAGGGTTTTAAGGCGGTGATCGGTAAAGGCGATAAGAGACAACCGACGATCTCCGTGCCGCCGGAAATATTGATGATCGGACAGCGTTTTTCGCCGACCTGGTCAAAAAACCACATATAAGAATCCGGGTCCCAGGCCTCGCCGGTGGAACCGAGCAGCCGCAAGGAGCTGAGGTCATGCTTTTTTACCCATGCTTCGCCGTAAGTGATCAGTAACCGGATCGCCGTCGGTGAGATACCCAGGGTGTTGACTTTATATTTTTCAACGATTTCCCAGAGGCGGTCCGGATTGGGATAATTCGGGGCACCTTCAAAGATAACGTAAGTGGCGCCAAAGAATGAAACGCCGATCATCTCCCAGGGGCCCATCATCCAGCCGATATCGGTTACCCAGAAAAAGACGTCCTTCGGTTTCACATCAAAATAATAACCCAATTCTTTGACCATCTGGGACAGCGCGCCGGCGTGGGTGTGGACCGTACCTTTCGGTTTGCCGGTCGTGCCGGAGGTATAAATGATCAGCGAATGATCTTCGGCCGCCAGTTTTTCGGTCGGGCACTGATCGGATTGTTGGTCCACGATCTGGTCCCAGAAAATGTCCCGGTCTTTCCGCATGGGCACATCGTTGTTAGCTCGTTTGACGACGATGACTTTTTGAATGGTCGGTATTTTTTCGAGGGCGATATCCGCTTCTTTTTTGATCGGGATCACTTTACCGCGCCGGAAACCGCCGTCGGCGGTAAAAAGGACTTTTGTTTCGGCATCGTTCAAACGCACGGCCAGGGCCGAGGAACCGAAACCGGAAAAGATCGGGATGGCCACGGCACCGATCTTTAAACAACCGAAAAAAGCGGCGATTATTTCCGGGATCATGGGCATATAAATACCGACCGTGTCGCCTTTTTTAATGCCCAGTGATTTCAGGGCGTTGGCCACCCGGCAAACCTGTTGGTTCAGTTCCGCGTAAGATATCTTTTTGACCTCACCGCTGTCACCTTCCCAGATGAAGGCGATTTGAGACGCGCGATTCGGGATGTGACGATCAATGCAGTTATGGACGATATTGAGCTGACCGTCAATGAACCATTCAGCCCAGGGGAAACCTTTGGATTGGTCCAGGATTTTGGAGTATGGTTGGTACCATTCAACGCCGAGGTCTTTCAGGGCGGCGTCCCAGAACCATTCGATATCGGCGGTGGACTTCCGGACGAGTTCCGGGTAATCTTTGATCTGATGTTTCCGCATGAAGCGGGTGATATTACTTTTAGAGAGATAATCACCGGATGGTTCCCAGCAGAGTCCCAAAGGATTTCGGGACGGCGTTCCGGCTTTTTTGTCGGGGATAACATCTTTCACGATAGACCTCTTTTCAGTAAAAATAAGTTTGCTGACTTATTTTTTACTACAAATTTTATAGGGGGTCAAATAAAAAAGGGCGGGCTGTACAGCCCGCCCTTTTAGAGATCAGCAATGGTTTAGAACAATCCCAGGATTTTACCTTCATCATCAAGATCATATTTCGTGCCGGCCGGGACGCTGGGCAGTCCGGGCATGGTTCGCATTTCACCGCAAAGCGGGTAGAGGAACCCGGCGCCGACGGAAGCGCGGATATCGCGGATCGGTAAAGTGAAACCGCTCGGTCGGCCCAACAGCTTCGGATTATGCGATAAAGACAGATGAGTCTTGGCCATACAGAGCGGCAGGTCACTGTAACCCCATTCCGTGAACTGTTTGATCTTCTTTTTGGCTATTTTACTATAGGAGACGTCTTTCGCTCCGTATATTTTCGTGGCGATGGTTTCGATCTTTTTCTCGATCGACCAGTTAAGTTCATAAAGCGGTTTAAAAGTAGTCGGTTTTTCCGCCGCTTTAACGACCGCTTCCGCCAGTTCGGTTCCGCCGGCTCCGCCTTTTTCCCAGACTTCGCTCGGTACGGCATCTTCGGCGCCGGCCGCTTTGGCCAGCTTGCGGACCAATTCGATCTCTTTGTCCGTATCATTGGTGAACCGGTTGACGGCGACCACGACCGGTACTTTGTGCAGGATCATATTCTCAATATGTTTCTGCAGGTTGGCGCATCCTTTTTCCAGGGCCGGCAGATTTTCTTTGGTCAGTTCCGGCGGCAGCGGTTTTCCGGGTACCACTTTGCCCAGTCCGCCGTGCATTTTCAGGGCGCGGACAGTAGCTACGACCACGGCCGCGTCCGGGTTAATACCGCTCGCCCGGCACTTGATGTTCAGGAACTTTTCCGCACCGCAGTCAGCGCCGAAACCGCTTTCGGTGACGACATATTCACCTAACCGGGTGGCCATCATATCCGCAATGATCGAGCTGTTACCATGAGCGATATTGGCGAACGGGCCGGCGTGAACGAAGCACGGGGTGTTTTCCAGGGTCTGCATCAGGGTGGGCTTAATGGCGTCTTTCATCAGGACGGCCATGGAGCCGGCGCACTTCAGGTCTTCGGCGGTGACCGGTTTTCCGTCATAGGTCATGCCGATGATGATCTTGCCGAGTCGTTTCCGGATATCCTTCAAGCTGGTGGTCAGGGCCAGGATAGCCATGATTTCGGAAGCGACGGTGATATCAAAACCGGTTTCCCGGACGGTACCTTCTCCGTTGAGGCCGGTAAGAATATTACGTAAGGCGCGGTCACTGACATCAATCACCCGGCGCCAGTAGACGTTTCTCGGATCGATATTAAGTTTGTTTTTATGAAAGATACTGGCGTCGATAAAAGCGGCCAGCAGGTTATGGGCCAGTCCGACAGCGTGGACATCACCGGTTAAATGCAGGTTAAAATCTTCCATCGGGACGACCTGGGAATATCCGCCGCCGGCCGCGCCGCCTTTGATACCGAAGACCGGGCCGAGTGAGGGCTGTCGGATCGCCGTCACGGTCTTTTTACCGATCTTATTTAAGCCCATGCTCAAACCGATAGTGGTCACGGTTTTTCCTTCACCCAGCGGGGTGGGGGTGATCGCCGTTACGTCGATGTATTTGCCCTTCGGGCGATCTTTGAGGTCATTGAGCAGGTCTAAAGAAATTTTGGCTTTATGATTACCATAGAGTTCGATATATTTTTCGTCGATGCCCAGATCCTTGGCGATACTCATGATCGGTTTCATGGTGGCGGCCTGAGCGATCTTAATATCGGAGGGTACTTTACCGGTTTGTTTTGTTTTGGATGATTTACTTCTGGTCTGTTTTTCCGGCGAACCCGCACTGCTTTGTAATTGTGCCATATGAAATCCTCTCTCTAATGAATTAGGAATGGCGTTATTTTTTGTTGTTCATTCTTTTGAAACCGTGGTAAACCCCGTCGAGACATTATGACGATCATTTTTCGCGGTTTGCCTCTGAACGAGGCAGGCATTCATCCCGCCAGGAACATTTTAATTCATCGCAGGATTTTTTGTTTTTTCCGAAACAATCAAAGTTGCCTTCAATACTTTGGATCTTCCTGATTAATTCCAGCTTAGTTTTACTGGCTACACTTATGCCCAGGCTCTTGGCCTTTCGTCTGATTCGTTCGATATCCATGGGTGTTTGCCGTTCACCTCCTTCAATGAGCCCCGATAGCTATCGGGGCGAATTAACCCCACCATTTTTGCAAAAAGGGTGGGGTAAGCATGCTTACTACAACGCCTTCCGATAAGCGTCCAGGTAAGAATCGCAGTAAATAAATTTATTCAACAATAGTTCCGCCGTGATCATGGCGTCCATTAATTCTTTGTCATTGGGATCGGCGATCGCTTCGTCCAGGCCGGCGGCCTGGCTCATGACCAGACAGATCCGGTTGACCAGGTGACGATCGACGCAACCCTGCGAGGAGTTACTCAGCCCGCAGACCGTTTTCGGGGCCGGGTCGGATAATATTTTCAGTTCTTTGATAGTTTCCAGCATCGGTTTGATCTGATCCTGGCCGAATTTCACCGGCAGGACGACCGGGTCAAGGTGGACGTCATCGGTCGGGATGCCGGCTTCCATGGCGGTGGCTAATATTTTCATGCCGATCTCCACCCGGGCCGGGACGGAGTTGGGGATACCTTTTTCATCCATACAAAGCCCTAACAAAGCGGCGTTATGATCTTTGGCCAGTTTGACCAGCACTTCCAATTTGGCCTGTTCACCGGTCGTGGAATTGATCAGCGCCTTTTTTTTGCATAGTTTTAATCCGGCTTCGAGCACCGGTGGTTTGGCGCTATCGATCGACAGCGGTACGTCGGTCACTTCCTGGATAGTTTCCACCAGCCATTGCATGGCGGCCACATCGTCCGCCGCGGCCGGGCCGACATTAACATCCAGCATCCGGGATCCGGCGGCCACTTGTTTCTTGGCCACTTCATGAATGATCGATTTATCTTTAGTTTTTATCGCCTTCCGGACATTTTTGAACATGCCGTTGATGCGTTCACCGATGATCAGCATTCTTTTCTCCTTACTTACGATGTTTTCATTAATTGATCTATGTATTTTCTGGTCAGGGCGACTGATTTCGGGTGATACATGATCAGGAGGTTGGCTCCCGTCAGCAAGAAGCTGACGGCTGTGGCTGCTTCCCAGGCGATCCCTCGTTCTTTTTGCGGACCCCAGTGCGGCATCTCTTCGGTTGAGGCCTTGGCTTCTTTGGTTTTCCAGACTTCCGAACTGATCACGGCGACCATCGGGTAGGCCATGGTTTTATCACCGCCGAGCGCGGCCAGGCGGGTCCGTTCCATGATGGAGTAAGCGTACTCAAAGCCATAACCGATCGCGCCGGTAGACGGGAAAATAGTGATCCGGTCCGGAGGCATATCCATATCGGATAATAAAATGTTCAACTGTTTGCAGATATTGATATCCAGCGGGCTTTCGGCAATGATGTTATGGCCGTCGGCTAAACAGGTCGCGGCCAGGGTTTTATAATTATCCTGGATGGCCGTCCCCAGCAGGGCTTTTTCACCGGCTAAGGCCTGACTGCAGGCCGGGAATAACTGGTTATCCTTTTCACTGTTACCGGATCCCCAGATCATGATCGGCAGGCCGACCGCTTCTTTGACTGCCTTGATGGTTTTTATGGTATCATCAACCGAGATATTTTTATTTTCCGGATGGGCGCCCCAGAGTTTCAGGCAGATCAGATCCGCCTTGTATTCATCCTGGCATTTTTTCGCCCAGGCCGCCGGGTCTTTTAAGGCGTCACTAAAAGGTTCTTTTAATGTGTCCGGCCACCAGGTCGGTTCCGTATCCAGTACTTCCATGGCAATGACCGGTTTATTAGGCATAGCGCCTTCTTGCAGCATAAAAGGCATAGTCGTCTCGCCGCCAAGCTTGATCGCTTTGGAACGGGTGCCGCCGTCAGCGGAAGTGGCGCCGATAGTTATTTCAGTGACCTGACCGGACCATTTTTCCAGCAACTTTGTGACAGACATAACGAATCTCCTCAAAAAAAATTTAAATTCAGGTTGAATAAAAAAAGATTAGCTTATCTGACTTTCCCCTCCCTCATTAAAGATTGGAGTATCAGCATATCGCTAATTTAAAGATTTGTCAACCCCGTTAGAGACAGGTCGCCTTGGGCGACCGTCGTATTGTAATAGTAATATTGTCAGCACTATTAATTTGCTATCGCTTGTAATTTCTTCATAATGATATCAAATGCCTCTAACGGGGTCAATAAAATCTTATGTTTTAAATATTTTCCGAAGGTGTTTTAGTGCTAATCGGCCGGCCCGGACCGGTTGGTGAGGGTAAGTATAAAGTTCCAGGGTCAGCCAACCCCGGTAGCGGATCTCAGCCAGAGCGTTTTTAATTTTGATAAAATCCATGTTACCTTGTCCCGGGATAAGATGGTAATGGGTTCGTCCTTTGATATCTTCCAGATGGATATTGAAAATGCGGCCGGCGAATTTTCTGATCACCCGGGCCGGGTCCTCGCCGGCGACGACCGCGTGCCCGAGATCCAGGTTGACCCCTAATAATTTATGATTGGTTTTTTTTATGACGGCCAGAGTTTTTTCGGCGTTATCGATGAAATAACCCGGTTCGTACTCGACCCCGACCCGGATATTTTTTTTTGAGGCGTGTTCGAGTATCTGTTCGAGTGATGACCGGAAAAAAGTCTGCAGTTTTTTTCGGCTCACCCCGCGTGGAGCGGGTCCGGTAGTCAGGCTGATGTTCCGGGCGCCCAGGTCCCGGGCCAGATCGATCGCCGTTTGGGTGTATTTCACGCGCAGAGTACGGGAGATATTATCCGGTGAGATCAAGGAAGGGATGGATTTATAAAACGGTTTTAATAATTGAGCGGTATTGGCGTTAATGTTGGAAATGGCTAAACCCGATCGTTTCGCCTGCCGGAGCGTCAACTCAAAATATTTCGGTTCAAAATGCGGCCGGTCAAAAACGATCTCCATTCCCCGGAAACCGAGCTGGCTTATTTTTTTTATGGTTTGGCGAAAAGAAAATTTAGTGAAGGCATTAGTGCTATAGGCGAATCTGTGCATATTACTTATCTAATCGTAATCCTTGTTCCCGGGCATAGTCGTGCACGGCCCGGAATTCATCCGAGGTGACCGGTCGGTTTATTTCCGGATGTTCCGACGCCTTGAATTGCGGATGGTACTGACCCATGACATTAATATAACTGTTCGGGGAAATTTTGTCACGAATAAAATCTATTAGCTTTTCGCTCCCGGCTACTTTGCCCGGCATGACCAGGTGCCGGATCAATAATCCCCGTGTGGCCAACCCATCTTTGATGGCCAGATCGCCCACCTGGCGGTGCATTTCCCTTAACGCTTCTTGTAAGATTGCATAATAATTTTCGGCCTGGCATAATTTTTCTCCCCATTCAGGGGTGCTGAATTTAGTGTCCGGCATATAAATATCGATCAGCCCCTCCAGCAGTTTCAGGGTTTCCATGGATTCGTAACCGCCGCAGTTGTAAACAATGGGAACCTTTAATTCTTCGGCGCGGGCCCGGACGATGGCGTCCATTAAATGCGGGGTGACCTGGGTGGGCGTAACGAAATTTATGTTGTGGCATCCCTGATGGGCGAGAGTCATCATAATATCAACTAATTCTTTGACGGTGACGGCGCGGCCCATGAGGGAATGACTGATCTCAGAATTCTGGCAGAAAGCGCATTTCAGGTTACAACCGGAAAGAAATATTGTCCCGGACCCATGGCGTCCGACCAGCGGGCGTTCCTCACCGTAATGGGACCCGGTGGAGGAGATGACGACGTCTTTCCCGATCCCGCAAAAACCGATCTCGTTATTCAAGCGGTTAACACCGCAGCGGCGGGGACAAACAGAACAGTCTTGATAGAGTTGATAGGCCTGTTTGATTTTTTCAGTGAAATTACTTTTCACATTGCTAATCTGGTTATCAAGCCTGTTTTATTGACTGGTTGCTTTAATCAGGAAGTTAATCAATAATTGATACATAGACGAACGGCCTTTTTGATCTTGATTGCCTACCTGCTGTTGGTTGAAATGACTTAAGACATGCATAACGCAACCGCGCCGTTTTTTTGATTTATTTTTCCGGCCGGAGGTTTTGACTAGCCGGGGTCCTTTTCTCCTGCCTTTATATTCAAAAGTCACTCCGATCAAGTTCGAGCCGTATTGTTTTTTTATTTCTTTATCGCTGACCAGCAATGGGATTATTCTGATTTTAGTCCTTTTATGAGGTTTGAAAAACATAGAGCCGTGTCCCAATACCCAGCGGGGGGGTTCAGATTTCAATTTAACGGCTTGCGTTCCGTCTCCCTTGTTATTTTTTCCAGCATCGAAAATGCCCTTTAAAAATTCATGTTTCCTGTGTTTTTTTGGGGGCGTCGCCGGAATTAATTTTTTAAAATTAGGATCTTCCGGAGTGCGTTTGCCGGTCCGTTGAATGGTGTTGGGGAAAGTCGGTTCGATAATCTGACCGACGCCCCAGTCAGTCGTAAACAAATAACCACCTCCGGCGACAAAGTCATGAATTTTTTCCAGGGCCTTCTGGCTGGGGGAGTCAGCAAATTTAGTGATTTTACCGGACAGCCTATCATTGGTGTAATTACCACCGATACAATTGATCAACAAGGCTTTAGTTTCCGTAAAATCAGTTTTTTCGATTTCACTGAGATCAATTAATTTATAACTGAATTCGAACATGTCCAGGACATTTTCAACTGTATCCAGCCCATGTTTGCTCTTAACCACAACTATTCCACTGGGTAGGCGCATAGCGGTGGTGAGGGAATTCCATTCTTCGGACCGGCTTTTCTTCATTTGTTGGATGACATCGTTAACGGCCGAGTCTTTTTTTTCGTCCTCTGCCCGAAGGTTTGGGGTTAAGAATACCAGGCAGATAACGAGACTGCAGGTGAAGGAATAAAGAGTTTTCATACACCTAAATTATCCTTATTTTTAATGCGAGGTCAAGTAAAATTTAATAAATAACATTTTTAATTATTTAGAAAACTATTGACAGAGAACTGTTTTCGAGTGATACTTTTAATGTTATGAGATTGTTTACCAAGCAAGCCGGAAAAAGATTAGTTATTCTGGGCGCAATTTTATTGGTGGTGGTTATCCTGACCAATAGTTTTTGCACGATCATTGAAATCCCGCCTTACCTGGTTAAGCGGCCGGCGCGGCTGGCTTTTGTCCCGGCTCAGCATGGGCAAGGCGAATTATTTTTTCATCCGGACCATAAAAAAATACCGATCCTGATCCTCCGCGGTTCACCTGAGGAATTAGGGGCTCAGCAGGGGCATTTACTGCAACCGCAATTAGAGGCGGTGATGAACAGTTATTTAGAGCGATTCTTGTCCTGGGGTAATAATAAAAAGATCGCGGAAGATGCCCGGGATTCGATGAAACCATTTGTCCCTCCTCGCTACCGCCGGGAATTGGAAGCGATGAGTCAGGCCTCCGGGGTTTCTTTTGAGCGTCTTTTGCTTCTTCAGACGATTATTGACGAGCCGCGATTACCTTTTTGCAGTGTCGTCATTGCTTCCGGACCGGCGACCAGGGAAGGGGAGTTATTATTCGGTCGTAACCTTGATTTCCCTTCACTCGGTATCGCCGAATATTATAGTCTGATCACGGTCTTTCATCCCGAGCGCAAAAAATCGTTTGCCGCGATCACCTGGCCGGGATTTATAGGGGTGATCTCCGGGATCAACGAAGACGGTTTAGCGTTGGCCATGTTAGTCAGTTTTGACGGGGGGACCAATATTAAAGGGATCCCTTCGATCATGTTATTCCGACGGATATTGGAAGAGGCGTCTGATATGGATGGGGCGATGAAAATTATTAAACAAGCCCGGCGGACGGCGCCGACTAATATCGCAATGGCGGACGCGTCAGGACAGTCGGCGATCATTGAATTCACGGCGGACGATGTGGCTGTGCGTTATTCGAAAAAAGGATTGCTTTATTGTACTAACTGGTTCCGGACGGAAAAAATGAGTCCTGGCGGGGGTGATGAGCGTTATGGTAAAATGGTTAAGTTGGCTGAGCGGTATTACGGTCAGATCGGGTTAACCGAAACGATTGACATTCTCCGGGAGGTGCCGATCACCCGGATCAATCTTCAGTCAATGGTCATCTCGCCGCGAAAAAGAATTATCTATTTATCTACCGGTTCCATCCCCGCGGCCAAGGGTGAATTTTTAAAGATTGATCTTAAGGCGTATTTGGAATAAAATGTAAGTTAAAGGAGATGTTCATGAGACGCGTGAAAGAATTAAGTTTGCTGGTATTAGGGTTGGCCCTTTTCTTAAGTTGTCAGTCCGGTGGTCCGCTTTCGCCGGAAAAGCAGGTCAAAGGCGCGCTGAAAAAGATAGCGGGTAATGAAATGAGGCCGCACGTGTTTTTTTTGGCCAGCGATTTGCTCAAAGGGCGTGACATCGGTTCTCCCGGAGGCAAAGAGGCCGCCGATTATATTGCCCGCATGTTCAAAGCCATCGGTCTCAAACCGTTAGCCGAAAACAATTCTTATCTTCAGGAGTTTACCGGTCGCTCCATGTATGAAGAAAGCAGACATCCGGGTTCTCTGTCCGGGAAATCCCCGAAATTAAATTTAAGGAACGTGGTTGGTTATCTGGAAGGTGCTGACCCGGATCTGAAAGATGAGGCCGTGGTTATCGGGGCCCATTTTGATCACATCGGCCTGGGTGAGGTCGGCGGCCGGGGCGACTTTGCCGGCCAGGTTCATAACGGCGCGGATGATAACGCCTCCGGGGTGGCCAGTTTGATCGTGCTGGCCGGGGCCTTTGCTTCTCTGGAACAAAAACCTGATCGCAGTATTATTTTCATCGCCTTTGACGGTGAGGAAAAAGGATTATTGGGCGCGGGCTATTATGTTGATCATCCGTTGTGGCCTTTGGATAAGACAGTCTACATCGTCAATATTGATACCGTTGGCCGTTTGCGCGGATCAAAACTATATGTTTTTGGGGCCGGGACCAGTCCCGGCTCGCGGGAAACCCTGGAAAAACTTAATCCGGAAGGATTCGGGCTTAACCTGCAGTTCGGCGGTCTGGGCGCGGCCAGCGATCAGATGAAATTCTATTTAAAAAAGATACCGTACGCGTTTTTCCATACCGGCCCGCATCTGGATTATCACCGGCCCACGGACGATGCCGATAAAATAAACTTTTCCGGCATGGAAAAGCTGAGTCGTTTTATTTTTAAATATACTCTGGGAGTGCTCAATAACGCCGACCGGCCGCCGTACAAAAATATTCCGATCAAACGGCCCCAAGGGCGGCCGACCAAAAGACCTTCTCTGGGGATTATCCCCGATTTCGGCGGCAGTGATCAGGGTCTGAAGATTTCCGGTGCCCGGCCCGGTTCCCCGGCCGGGAAAGCCGGCCTGAAGAACGGTGATATCATTATCAGGATGGATGAAAAAACGATCACCAATATCCGGGACCTGGCCATGTTTCTGGGCAGTAAAAAAGCGGGTGACGAGATTTTGATCATCGCTTTACGGGCCGGCCAGGAGAAAGAATTCAAAGTCAAGCTGATCGGGTCGCGCGGGAAATGATTTTACTTCGTATGGTTTGTTCGAGCTTTTACTTGATTCCGACTGCGCCTCCGAATTCGTAGTAAACAGTAATATCTTTTACCGGTTCGGACTGATTGGTTTTAAACAATTCAATAAACTTCGCGCGGATAGCCAGTTTAATCTCATCAGGAACTTCTTCCCGGAACAGTCCGCCCGGGCTCATCTCTGTAATGTTATCAAAGACATAACCGGCCGAAGGAAAAGTCGATTGGATCGTATCGAGCCAGATACGGACATCGTGGAAGCGGATCTCTTCCATCATTTTTCTTAACCGGCGTTTATCTTTGGGCAGGTCGGATTTATACATTCTCAGTTTTAATCGGGCGCATGCTTTTCTGAGAATATTTAATGGTCCGGCCGGTGAACTTTCCCAGGGGGTGACCAGAGCGAACTGGCCGTTATTTTTCAAGGACTGATGGATTTGTTTTAAGGTGTTGATTGGTTTGATGGCCGGAAGATTCCAGAGGAGAACGATCAGGTCGAAGGTGGCCGGGGGAAAGGAAGCCAGTTTTTCCTGAAAATTACCGGTCAGGATAACAAGGTCATCAGTTTTTTTCAGGGCTGAACCGGCCGGTTTGTCAGGCGTGGCCACGAATATTTTTATTCTGGCGCCGGTCAGGGCGGCTTGAAACGCAGGTAGAAAATTTTCCCAGCCCGGCCCGGCCAGAAAACAACGAGCCGGTTGGCCGGAATCGTTTTTGAGCCGGTCAAGGTTCAGTCGTTCGATAATTTCGCTTGGTATTTGAGATAATTTATCGTTGGGCATAATAGATGCCGAAGTTAGAAATTAGAAGTTGGAAGCTCGATGCTGGAAATTCTAACATCTAACTTCTAACTTCTTACTTCCAGCTTCGGTCCCTGTTATTCCGGTTTTATTTCCACCAAATTCCGTTTAACGGTTGGCTGATCGATGGTGGTAAAATTATTATTTAACCGGTTCATCAGGTAGAAAACGTCCTGTTTGATGACATCGGCAAAAACGAGGAAATGGGCGATCGGCGTCTGAGTCTGCCGGAGTCCGACACTGCCGATAAAGCCACCGTCCTTTTTTTCGTTATCCAACCGGACGTAATGGGTGGTTTTATTGTCCGGGGTCAGGCAGGCAATGGTGACGCCATCGCGCCGGGTACGCAAGGACCAGTCCGTATCGGTGGTGGTGATTCGCGTTTTTTTGCGGTCGGGGATCGATCCGATAAGATAGTTGGAAAAAAGGAATTTGGGCAGGGGTTGGCGCAGTTTCTTTTCCAGGCTGTAATTATGGCATTGGTAGGTGGCCACGTTCATCATCACTTCGCAGACGGGCAGGTCGGGGTAAAAAGTGATCAGTTTGTAAAACCCGTTCGGGGCGGTGGCCCGGTAGCGGACCATCAAAGGTCCTTTGGCCTCGCAGGTCAGGTTGAAAACCGTGTCCTGATAATCAGGGAGTTCCAGAAAGGCGCGCGGTCTTTTTTTATTATAATCAATGATATCCAGATCACCGGCTTTTTCTATTTCCCATTGGGTGATCGTGCCGCCGCGTCGGTTCAAGACAACATCCATATATTTATTGGAGATCCGGAAATTACCCCGACCGGCCGGTTTGGTGCGGAGTCCCTGGCTCTTATATTCCGGTGGTTTCTTGGGCTTTTTTTTCTCGGCGACGGTGTCAAAATAAACACAGTAATAGCGGATAGATTTCTCCGGCAGTTCACCGGCGATGGACCAGACTAAATTACCGTCCGCGTTGTAACGGGTGTTGAAATTCGGCCGCCGGTCGAATTGAGAAGGTATTTCCGTCAGCGGTTGGCCGCCGGCGCCATGTTCGATTACCCGGATGGAATTAATATCGAAATCTTCAACCGGGATATTGTCTTCCGGACGCAAAGACCGGGCTTCTTCGATCAATTTAGAAAAATTAAGATGAACTTCGACCGGGTAATCGATTCGCCGAGTCTTATTTTTGACGATCAGTTTTACGCGGTACCGCCATTGTCGGTCCCACCAGCGGAAGATTTTTTCCACATCAGAGGTGGTTTCGATCATGGACGGG
>DAOWBV010000224.1 GCA_030633885.1 Planctomycetota bacterium | reverse complement strand
CTAAAGATACTGTTTAATTGAATTAAAACCCCTCCGGTACTTAGTATCGGAGGGGTTTTTTTTATCATTCGCCGAGAACGGCGAAGGATAACCCTTCCGTCTTGTCCACCGTAGCTCATACCAAAGGTACGCGGTAACTAAGAGCGAAAGAGGGAGCTTTAGCGTCCGGCCTTCGCCCCGATAGCCATCGGGGCTTCGGCGGAATAGGCAAGGAGGGCATTAACCAAAAAGGGTGTAACTCAGATTGTCTCAATCTGAGTTTTTCTCGAGGTTGCCGCCTTTGGCGAGCCTCGCCTGCGGGCGGGAGACAACCTCGAGTACTTCTTTTTTTTGGGTGACTGGGTAATCGTGAATGATTAATTATTGACCACGCCAGAAATCAATGATACAATTTCTCTATGTCCGGAAATTACATCGGCTTCGGTTTTGATATCCACCGCCTGATCAAAGGCAAACCGCTGGTTTTAGGCGGCCTGCGCCTACCTCACTCCCAAGGACTCCTGGGCCATTCTGACGGCGATGTCCTGCTCCACGCGGTCTGTGACGCCCTTCTCGGGGCTGCCGGGCTGGGTGATATCGGTATGTTTTTCCCGGACACCGACCCGAAATTCAAGAACATCGCCAGCACTCTTCTATTAAGGCAGGTAATGAACAAAATCAAACGTAAAAAACTCCGGATAAAAAATTTAGATACGGTCATCTTCGCGGAACGCCCGAAACTAGGAAGTCAAAAGTCAAAAGTTAAAAGTCAAAAGTTGACCCCACGAACTAAGATAAGAAATAACTTAGCTAAAATACTTGGTATTTCAAAAAACAAAGTGAATATCAAGGCCAAAACGATGGAAAAACTCGGCCCCATCGGCGCCCGAAAAGCCCTGGCCGCGACGGCAGTTGTATTATTAAATAAAAAAAATTAAGGCTTGGTAGACAACGAGGTTTATCCTCGTTGATTTTATTGGGTATTGTCAACGACCATAAAGGTCGTTGTCTACCAGGTCTAATATTAAGCATTAAATTTATGTATCTTTACAATACCTTCAGCAAACAAAAAGAAAAATTCACCCCCCGGAAAAAGGGGAAAGTTAACGTGTATTCTTGCGGGCCAACGGTTTACAGCCACCCTCATATCGGGAATTTCCGCTCATTTGTCGCCGCCGATATCCTGCGCCGTTACCTGGAATACCGGGGCTATCAAGTCAAACAGGTAATGAACATTACGGATGTCGGTCATATGACCACGGATGACGATGTCACCGCTACTTCAGAAGGTGAAGACAAAATCCAAGCCGCCGCCCGAAAAGAAAAAAAGACACCGGAAGAGATCACCCGGTTTTACGAACAGGAATTTCTCGAGTTAGCTAAATTACTTAACCTGGAACCGGCCACGGTTTATCCCCGGGCCACCGAACACATTCCGGAAATGATCGCCCTGATCAAAAAATTAATCGCCCAAGAGTTTGCTTATAACGTCGGCGGAAATGTTTATTATGAAGTAGCAAAATTCAAAAATTACGGCCAACTGTCCGGAAATCCACTGGAAAATCTGCTGGCCGGAGCCCGGATCGAAGTCAATAAAGAAAAACGACACCCGATCGATTTTGCTTTATGGAAACAGGACCCCAAACACTTAATGCAGTGGGATAGTCCCTGGGGCAAAGGATTCCCCGGTTGGCATATTGAATGCTCGGCCATGTCCCTGAAATACCTGGGCAATGATATTGATATTCATACCGGCGGCGAAGACAATATTTTTCCTCACCATGAATCAGAGATCGCCCAATCCGAAGCGGCCAACCAGAAAAAATTCGTTCATTATTGGTTTCATGTCCGGCATTTACTGGTTAATAATCAGAAAATGTCCAAGTCGGCTGGTAATTTTTATACGGTCCGTGATATTTTAGATAAGGGGTATGATGCCCGGGTATTACGCTATGCTCTGGGCAGTGTCCACTACCGGAAACAATTGAATTTCACCTTTGAATCACTGGACGCGGCCCGGCAGGCAGTCTATCGCCTGAGAGATTTCAAACAAATGTTGGAAGAAAGCGTAAAAAATAAACAACCTAATGGGTCAAAAACCAAAGATCTATTGGGAACAATCAGGAAAAAATTTGAAGCGGCCATGGATGATGATATGAATATTTCCGAAGGCCTGGCCGCCATTTTTGATCTGGTTCGTGAAATAAATAAAGTAAAACTTAATACAACTGAAGCGAAAAGTACTTT
>DAOWBV010000136.1 GCA_030633885.1 Planctomycetota bacterium | reverse complement strand
GATCCTAACTGCCATAACTACCTCCATATAAACACTAATAACACGAATCAACTAATTGCACGAATAATTTTTAATTTACAATCCGGTCGTATTCAACTTTCTTTTTTCCGAAATTTACCAGAATTCCCAGTTTCAGTCCGGTGGCTTTTAAATACGATAGTACCTGCGCTTTGAAAACATCGGGTAGTTCTGAAATAGCCTTAAGTTCCAGTAATACTTTATTTTCGACTATTAAATCTAATCTATAAACGCCGATTTTTTCGCCTTTATATAAAACGTCAATAACTTTTTGCCGTTCATAATTCAGGCCTCGAGATTTTAATTCCCGGCAGAGGGCTTCTTCGTAAATATTTTCGGTGAAACCCGGCCCCAAAGTATTATGAACCTCGAACGACGCCTCTATTATTTTATACGATAATTCCTTATGTATTATTACTTCTGTTCCGGTTCCGGTATTTAATTCGTCTATTCGTGTCATTCGTGTTTACATCTTCGGCATAAACTTACTCATCAGGCCGCCCATTTTACCTGGTTTTCCCATATTTTTCATCATTTTTTTCATTTCTTTGAACTGTTTTAACAGGCTGTTTATCTGGGCGACGGAAGTGCCGCTGCCGCGGGCGATCCGTTGCCTCCGCCGGCCGTCGATAACTTCCGGATAATTGCGTTCCTTATGTGTCATTGATAAGATGATCGCTTCCGTTTTTTTCAGTTCTTTTTCATCCACGTTCTTGATGGCGCCACCGATCCCGGGGATCATGGCCAGCAGATCTTTGATCGAACCCATTTTCTTCAGTTGTTTTAACTGGTTCAGGAAATCCTGCAGGTTGAGTTCGTTTTTAAGTATTTTCTTCTCGAGTTTTTTGGCCTCTTCTATATCCACGGTTGTCTGGGCTTTTTCGACCAGCGAGATAATATCGCCCATTCCCAGGATCCGGGAGGCCATGCGATCGGGATGGAACTCTTCGAAATCAGTGACTTTTTCACCGATGCCGGCGAATTTGATCGGTTTACCGGTGACGGCTTTGATGGATAGGGCCGCGCCGCCGCGACTGTCGCCATCCAGTTTGGTCAGGATCACTCCGTTAAGCGGTAACTGGGTATCGAATTCCGCGGCGCTTTTGACCGCGTCCTGACCGGTCATGGCGTCGGCGACCAGCCAGATATGGTGCGGTTTTACTTTTTGGTTGATCTCTTTCAGTTCGTTCATTAATTCCTGGTCGATGTGTAACCGGCCGGCGGTATCGAGAATGATCACATCGCAGTTTTTCTCAGCGGCGAACTTGAGTGACTGGGCGCAGATGCGCGGGGGCGGGCCGAGCGCTTCGGAATAGACGGGCAGATCAAGTTGTTTACCTAATATTTTTAACTGCTCGACAGCTGCCGGTCGCTGGATATCAGCCGCGACCAACAGAGGGTGGTGTGATTTTTTTGTCAGGTACTTGGCCAGCTTGGCACAGGTGGTAGTTTTACCGCTCCCTTGTAATCCGATCAGCATAATGATGGTCGGGCCGGAAGAACTGAAATCAATGCCGGTGTCTGACTGGCCCATCAGGGTGATCATCTCGTCCTGAACGATCTTGATGATCTGTTGGGCCGGAGTGATGCTTTTTATCACGTCCTGGCCAACGGATTTTTCCGTTACCCGATCAATAAAACTTTTAACAACCTTGAAATTAACATCCGCCTGGAGCAGGGCCATACGGACTTCCCGCATCCCGTCCCGGATATTTTTTTCGGTCAGGTGGCCGCGGCCGCTGAACTTCCGGAAAATATTCTGGAGATTTTCGCTGATTCCCTCAAACATCTTTTACTCGTTTTATATCCGCGCCTAATTTTTTTAATTTTTTCTCGATCTGTTCGTAACCGCGGTCAATGTGATAGACCCGCTGGATCTCGGTCGTGCCTTCCGCGGCCAGTCCGGCCAGGACCAGGGCCGCGCTGGCCCGCAGGTCGGAAGCCATGACCGGCGCGCCGGAAAGTTTTTTGACACCGCTGATGATCGCGTAAGGGCCTTCTTTCCGAATATGCGCCCCGAGCCGGTTGAGTTCCGCGACATGCATGAATCGGTCCGGATAGATCTTTTCGGTGACCACGCTGATACCATTGGCCAGACTGAGCACGGCCATTAATTGGGCCTGCATGTCCGTCGGGAAACCGGGATAGGGTAAAGTTGAAATATCAACCGGTTTCAGGTCTTGGGTGCGATAAATCTGACAGGTATGCTCACCGGTTTTGACTATGGATACACCGACTTCTTTGGTTTTATCGATCACGCCGGAAAGATGTTCCAGTCGGCAGTTTTTAATAGTGATCTGACTGCCGGTAATAGCACTGGCCATGATAAAAGTTCCGGCTTCGATCCGGTCGGGAATGACTGTGTGGGTGGTACCTTTTAATGATTTTACTCCGTCGATGATCAGCCGGTGGGTACCGATCCCGTTAATTTTGGCGCCCATTTTGGCCAGGAAATTAGCCAGGTCCTGGACTTCCGGTTCGCAGGCCGCGTTTTCAATAATGGTTTGTCCTTCGGCCAGGGTGGCGGCCATGAGAATATTGGTGGTACCGGTGACCGATGATCCGAACGCGCCGCCCAGGAATATTTCCCGGCCGGTGAGTTTAGCCGCTTTGCCGACGATGTAGCCGTGTTCTTCGGCCAGCTCCGCGCCCAGAGCGGTCAGGCCTTTCCGGTGCAGGTCGATCGGGCGGACGCCGATAACGCACCCGCCGGGCAGAGAGACGCGGGCGGTTTTTCTTTTGGCCAGCAGGGGCCCGAGTACGCAGATCGAAGCCCGCATGGTTTTGACCAGTTCATAAGGGGCGGTAGATTTTGATTCGTCCTGGACTTCGGTCTCGATGTCACCGTTAGATTGGCGGGTGACTTTGACGCCCAGTTCCCGGAGGATCTGCATCATGGTCGTCACGTCCCGCAGGTCCGGGACGCTTTTAATTACATTTTTTCCTTCAGCCAGGATGGTGGCGGCCAGGATCGGCAGGGCCGCGTTTTTGGATCCGCTGATAGTAACTTCGCCGCTTAATTTTTGACCGCCGGTAACTAAAAATTTATCCATAATATTTCCTTTATGATTTTCGGGTAAATCGCCCGACAATAACGCGTGATATTTTTCGATAATCCGGTAAAACGATTATCTTATCAAAATAGTTTGCTTTTTCAAGTAATTTTTTCAGATGGCCCACCTGATCGATACCCATTTCCATAATAAGATGACCACCCGGCTTTAAGTACCGTCCGGCGCCTTTAATGATCCGTTGATGGATCGCCATGCCCTGTTTCCCGGTGGTCAGGGCGAGGCGCGGTTCATAGTTTTTTACGTCAGCCGGTAGTTGTTGATATTCTTTCTCTGAGACATAAGGCGGGTTAGAGACGATCAGATCTATCTGGCCGGCGATGTTTAATTTTTTGAAGGCGGCGAAGAGGTCTCCCCGAAATAATTTTATTCGATCGGAGACCTGATGTTGTCTCGCGTTTTGAAGGGCAATAGTCAGGGCCCGGGTTGAGATATCCGAAGCGAATATTTTGATTTTTTTATTCCGGGATAATTTAGCCAGGGAAACGGCAATATTGCCGCAACCGGTGCCGATCTCCATAATGAGATATGGTTTTTGGGGCGTGATCAGAGATAGGGTGGTTTCCACTAAGATCTCTGTTTCCGGACGCGGGATCAAAACGCTCCGGTTGACTTTAAAGGAGAGTCCCATGAATTCCTGCCGGCCGGTTAAGTAAGCCATCGGAATATTCCGGGTTCGTTTTTGGCAGAGTTTTTTCAGGGCCGCGCTTTTAGTTGGAGTCAGGCAACGAGAAGGATTCCGGTATAAACCGGTCCGGTCGGTTTTCAGGCAGTGGGCCAGGAGCAGTTCCGCTTCCAGCCGGGGCTGGGGGATCCGGTATTTCTTGAGTAACTTCTGGGTTATGGTAAGTGTTTGACTGATATTCGACGGTGTATAGTTCATTTGGACAGGTTTTTTAACCGGGCTTCTTTGTCAGCCTGAAATAGTTTGGCGATTATTTCATCTAACTGGCCGGTTAAGACGCCCTCGAGATTGTGGACGGAAAAGTTTATCCGGTGGTCGGTGACCCGGTTCTGGGGGAAATTGTAAGTGCGTATTTTTTCGCTGCGGTCACCGGAACCAACCTGGTTTTTGCGGATATTGTCCCGTTTTTGCTTGGTTTCGGACAATTTTTTCTCGTAAATTCTTGTTCTGAGTAGTTTCATGGCCAGGTCACGGTTTCGGCGTTGGGAACGTTCGGTTTGACAGACGACGGTGATCTTGGTCGGTTTATGAACGATCCGGATGGCGGAGCTGGTTTTGTTGACGTGCTGGCCACCGGGCCCGCTGGCGCGGCAGGCGGTGATCTCCAGTTCTTCCGCTTTCAGATCAATATCGACGTCTTCGGCTTCCGGTAAAACGGCGACCGTGCAGGCGGAAGTGTGGAGCCGGCCGCTGGTTTCGGTGGCCGGGACACGCTGGACGCGGTGTCCGCCGCTTTCGAACTGGAGGTGTTTGTAGACTTCATCACCTTCAACAGAAAAAATAACATCCTTAAGTCCGCCCAGGTTGGTTTGGCTGGTGTCGAGAATGCTTGTTTTCCAGCCCTTTTTTTCAGCGTATTTGAGGTACATCTGAAAGACGTCAGCGGCAAAAAGGGCCGCTTCGCCGCCGCCGGTCCCGGCCCGGATCTCAATGATGACGTTCCGGTGGCCTTCCGCCGTGTCAGTCAGGAGTAAATCTTCCAGTTCGTCGGTTAACTTTTTTTCTTTTTCGACGAACTCGACCAATTCTTCCCTGGCCATTTCAACAAATTCCGGTTCATGGCCGGATTCTTTCAGGATCGTTTCGGCTTCTGATTTTTGTTGCTGGACTTTTTCGAGTTCCCGGCCCCGGAGGGCGATCTTGGCAAGACGACCCCGTTCCTTCATCAGTTCCGTGTAGCGTCTTTGGTTAGTCATTATTTCCGGATCGCTGATCAGTCGTTCGATCTCGTTATAACGGTCTAATATTTCTTTGACTTTAGGTATCATAATTGTAAACACAGATTAATACGGATTAAGAAAAGATCTGGGGGATCAGGCGTACTTTAGTCGAGGATATCTAAGTGGGGGGTTTGTCTTCGGGCTTACTGGTTTCAGTCTTGGGTGGTTCCGGTGGCGGCGGAGTTTGCGCGACCGGTTTTTCCGGCGTGGCGGGAGCAGTCGCAGCGGGTTGAGTCGCTTCTTTTGCCTGGGGAGCCGGGGCTTCTTTTTTGTCGGCTGGTTTTTTCTTCCCGAACTTTTTATGGAATCGTTCGACCCGGCCGGCGGTATCAATAAATTTCTGGGTGCCGGTGTAGAAAGGGTGGCACTTGGAACAGATCTCCAGCTTCAATGCTTTTTTAGTTGACCGGGTGTTAAACTTTTCCCCGCAGGCGCAACTAACCGCGGTTTCTTCGTATTTTGGGTGGATGCCTTCTTGCATGGAATACTCCTGAATTCTATGTTATTTCTCAAGCGCAAAATATATCAAAATTCAGGACTGATGTCAAACTAATTTTTAAAATTCCAGGTGAAACGCGGTAGAAAATAAGTTGCACTGG
>DAOWBV010000228.1 GCA_030633885.1 Planctomycetota bacterium | reverse complement strand
CATAAGGCTCTGATTTTCTGATAACCCGGGTTCCGGAGGTAAAAACCGGATTTTTACGATGGTAGTATTCCCAGATAAGCCCGTCCACGGCCGCCCCGTCCACCAGCGCCCGGTTCACGGCCAGAATCGAGTTGTCATGGCTGTAAGTATAAATCGTCTTGCTGAAAAAAGACTCCGGACGTTCCCCGATTTGGCTCAGCCAGTAAGTGGGAACCAGCTTGCCGGAATTGGAGTCCGGGTCAGTAAACGCAAACACCCGCCCCATAAGATCTTCTATCCGTTGGAATTGACTGGCACTATTGACAATCAGATAGGACTGATAAAAATGGCTGCCCCCAACCTGCGGGATGGCCAGCAACTCGAAATCATGCTTTTCTTTACCGACGACGTAAGGCCCGGAGCAAATAAACGCCAGATCAATTTGGCCTTTACCCAGTAACGCGTTGATCTCACCATAGGTTTTACGCTGAACGAGCTGAATATCACGCCCCATCTGCTTGCCGAGGTATTCTAAAAGCTGATGGTAATAGCCGAACGTTTCTTTTGGGGAAATCATGGCGGCGACGGCCACTTTCATTACGGCATCTCCGGACACATGGCTTCCCGGGCGTTCAACGGTGACGGTTTTGTTAAAATTTACCACGACCGCGTCCGAATCGCGGCCGCAGCCATTGAGCAAGGCGAGAATGAAAATCAGGAAAAAATTTAGGATGTAGAGAAATCTTCCATTGTGAGAAATCGATGTCACTGCGTGTCTCCTTAAGAATGATGGGCGCATGGAATGACACGCGCGGGATATCTTACTCGAACTATTGGGGAAACTGGAATCACAGTGAATCTGTTACCACATTGTAGCAACATCGGTCAATAAAAAAAGTGCTTCTATCAGTTGCTGGAAGCCGCTCCCACAGGGAGTTTTTTATGGTAACTTGGACTTTCCGGATAAGCGCCTTCATTTATTCGTTTTAATTTATAAACAGCTATACTTTTTATGACCTGAGTATTATTTTTTTGTTTCCCGATACTCTTCGACATAGCCGATGACTTCATCTCTAATCTTTTTAGAGAAGCTTTTTCCGATCTGGCGGTTCATGGCTCTGGCGGAGACCTCCTTGAATTCTTTGATCTGCTCCTTTGACGGCCGGATGAGTTTGACGCCATGCTTGGACATGACCTTGAGGGCCTCCTGATTTTCTTGGCGGACCACCAGTTTTAATTGGTCCATGTATTTCGAACAGAGCTCCAGGAGTATTTGCCGGTGGTCAGACGACAGTTTTTTAAATATATTTTTTTTAATAACGATGCCGCCGATTAGATACATTAAGGGAAGATCCGTTATAAATTTGGTCTTGGTGAACCACTGCAAAGAAATGGCCCCGGACGGCGGCGCGTACACCACCTCAATCAGCCCGGTTTGCAGGCCCACCTGGACATCGGGCAGCGATAACGGAATCGCGGAAATGCCGGCCTCATCGAAAATTGCTTTGGCCATCGGGGCGTCCTCCCAGGTCCAGACCTTGGCTTTTCTTAAATCATCCAGGGAGGCCATTGGTTTGGTAGACATCAGCCGAATAAATCCGCCTTCCGTCCAGGCCGGAAGAATATATCCCTTGTCCTCAAAACCTTTTTTGAAAAAGCTGTCCATTTTGTCCAATACGTAATCGACTTCGTCATAGGTTTTAAAAAGAAAGGGAATTTGAAAAACGTCCATTTCGCTGAATATGGTTGACAGACCGGCAGAGGTCAGAACTGCGCCATGAATCTGTCCGACATACATTTTGCGGATCATATCTTTTTCATCTCCCAGAACGCCTCCGGGATAGATTTTTAGTCGGACACCGTTGTTCGTTTTTTCCTTCAATTCGGTATTCAAGTTATTGAAAATTTCTGTCCAGGCGCTTCCTTCCGGCGCCAGCGTGGCCAGTTTGATTACCGTGGTTTTCGATGCCGCATTACCGGCAGTGGCTATTAAAAGTAGCAATACAAGAAAAGTGCTGCATAAGCCCTTTATTTTCATCTGTTTTCTCCTGTGGCCCTAAAAATATTCGTCTACCTCACCCAGCATCTTTTTGGCTTTG
>DAOWBV010000022.1 GCA_030633885.1 Planctomycetota bacterium | reverse complement strand
GGTTCGCCATAAGCCCAGATATTAAACGAGCCGAAATCCGGATGTGAATGCCAGGCTTCATCCCAACCGCCGTCAAAAAACAGGTACGGCGATTCCTCATCCCACGAATGACGCATGACCGCCCATCCCGAGTCCGGAAGTAATTTCGAGGTAAACGAAGGTTTTTTCGCCCGAACCTGATCATAAGCGCTAAGAACCTTGTCGGTATTTTCAAATTTCTCGTTGGCGATTCTTTTTACTTCTGCCGGGTACTTTTCGGTAAAATATTTTAAGGTCGGGTCAGGAAATTCAAGCGCTCCCTCAATCAGTAATCTTTTGGTTAAATAACCATCCGGGCCGAACCCGCCATCGCCAATCGGAACGCCATTATGGGTGGGCGTAATTATTTTAGTCCCATGTAAATACATTGATTTCCATTTCCGGAGAAACTCAGCTGGAATCTTAAACCCCAACTTACGCACGATTCGCACTATCGTACGATAGTGATGAATTACACCGATGGCATAACCAACTGAATTTTCACAATGAGTCCCGTCATTAAATGTCTCCGTCTCGACATGTTCCTGCATCAGTTTCCATGAGTGCTCCAGGTAAAATCCGGATTTTTTAAATGATGGGAAATAAGCTCCAAACATAGCAAGCGAGACACACTGATGAGTCTGCCAATTGGCCGGCATAAAAACATCGTTATTAATATATAAAAATCGTGCATGCTCGAGAATTGATTTATAAAGATGAAAAAACTTGTCTTTATCGAGCCCTTGTTTCAGCGCGCCAATAAGCCATTGCTCACTCGCGGACAGTTGAATAGATGAACTGCCGGCGCCCAGCGTCCGCCAATAGGGAGCATAAACGAAGCCGATATATGCTTTCAGGCGTTGGGCCGGTGGACGATGATTTTCATACCAATAAATAAACAGCTCCAACCAGGCTTTTGCGTATTTAGGGTCATTTGAATATTTATAAGCAATTTCAAAATCCCTCATAAAACCAAACAAAGAATACCTTGCGCCGGGGATTAATGCGGGAAACTTAGGGTCATTTATTGTCTTATCCGATGTTTTCATCGCGGATTTACCCGCTTTGTCTGAAATTTTCGACGTCTTGAGATGAACAACTCTTTTACGTTTTGCTTGATAAGCTAAATATTCATCACGCGCCCTGACAAAATCACCGGTCGCTACCGCTGCCTTTACTTTTTCCAAACCGGCATGATTTAAATCAACGGTGCCAAAAAAATCTTTATTTGACATAATGGGGCGGGTCGGGGTATAACCGTATTTAGCTCTCCATCGCCGCATAAACTCATTTGTATAGCGAAATTTACTGAAAAGTTTGACATCCAAATTCCAATCTGAGTCGAGTTCAATAAAAGGCTCATTAACATAAGTCACTTCTTTCGGTTCGAATGGTGATATGGCCTCAGGCGGAACAGGAATCTGCCCTTTATCAATATAGGTCATCGTCGATGGCACATCAACCTCACCCGGAGTAACATATCCCGCAAACAAGAAGAACCCGATAAAAACTACCGCCACCAGGCCACTTATTTTCACTTTCTTCATACTCATTTTGTGTCCTTTCAAGTAAAAAATATTATTTTTTAACGGCTTTAATTCATAAAACCGATTTTAATAACCGGTGAAGATTTTCCCTGGCAATCATTCTTTTATCAGCTTCCGATATCTGCGCGTATTTCACGGCCATCACCGACGGCGCTGAACTAAAATAGGGGACCGCCGACCCGAAAATCAGCCGTTGGGCGCCAAATCTCGAACAAATGTCTTCGATCCCGCGATATAATTGAAAAAAAGAAGTCTCGATATAGAGATTGGATGTTTCGGCCATTAAAGCATATATTTGACGGCTGAGATGAAACGGCACCTTGGTTAAAACTACGGGAAGATCAGGATGTTTAGTACAAAGAGAATACAGCTGACTGTAATCAGTTTCTTCATTATCAATAAAGAGAGGGATAGCTCTTTTTTCCAATACATTTAATAGATGTCCGGCGCTCCATTCTGAAAGCAGCCAGTTTTGAGTTTTCGGAAAGATTCTTACGGCCGGCACGGCTTTACCGGTCATTTCATCAACTAACTTCTCATCGGTTACTTTTCCTTCGACATTAGCCGGCGATAAGACCCAGCAGGGATAAAGATTTTTATGTTCTGTTATTTCATCCAGTAGTTTTTGATTCCCGGTTGTCGGGTCATACTCCTTCGCATAGCTGTGATAAACCAATCTTTTGTCAATGCCGGCCTGGTTCATTTCTTCGATCAATTCGGTGGCTTTCTCAATATACTTCGGTAACGGCACCGACAGCTTTCCGAGGCAGGAATTGGCATCAAAAAATTTCAACATAAAATAAAACTTGAAAAATCGGCTAGCATTCCAGGGCCGAATGCCGCCAGTTAAATAATATCATCTTTGAATCCGCCCGGTTCCCTTGCTACTCATTAATGATTCAACTTCACCTTGAGAAACGTAATTAAAATCACCGGCAATAGAATGCTTAAGGCATGAAGCGGCCACCGCGAAACGAATAGCGTATTCGGCCGATGAATTATTCTTATCGTTAAAAACATGGATCAGGCCGGCGCCAAATGAATCTCCGCCGCCTACTCGATCAATAATATTTTTAATCTCATAAGGTTTATAGCTCCCCTTTTCATCTAATGGTGCAAAATGGACCTTGTCGATTTCCGCGTCAAAAATCATGCCACCCCATCTATTATGAGAGGCGGAAATACTTTCTCTTAAGGTTATCGCCACCTTCTTTATATTGGGGAAATTTTTGGTTATTTTTCTGGCGACATCTTCATACCCGGCAATATTCAATTTACCGGTTTTGACGTCTGTTCCCTCGGAACGAATCCCCAACACATTCTCCGCGTCCTCTTCATTGGCGATAACGATATCGATGAAAGGTAAAAGTTTGGTCAGGCACTCTCTCGCCAAATCAGAGGGTTTGGTACCGGGACGCCACTGCCATAGTTTTTTACGGAAATTTAAATCACAGGAAACCGGTATCTTTTTATCCCGGGCTTTTTGGACAAGAGCGACGCAGGCTTTATACGCATTCTCGCTGAGTGAAGGCGTAATACCCGTAAAATGTACCCAGGTTACGTCTTTCAGGTTTTCCTCAAAGTTATAGTCCTCCGGATCCGCCAATGATATGCTGGAACCTTCACGGTCGTAAACAACCTGACTCGGTCGTTGGGCTAAACCAGTTTCTGAAAAATATATCCCCAACCGGCCATGATCTGTAAAATTTATATGGTCAAGCTCAACTCCGGCCGCGCGAAGATTCGATAATAAAGCATCAACGATATTATTTTTTGGAAGACTCGTTACGAAACGTGCCTGATGACCAAAAAGGGCCAGCGAGACAGCGACATTCGCCTCGGCTCCGCCAAAGGTAATATTAACCCGGCCCGGCATAGATTGCCGGTATCGTAAATTTCCTTCAGGGGTAATATGCATCATGATTTCTCCGAATGTCAGTATCGGCATATTTTTTTTCTCTCCGAATATTCTGTTTATCTCGCGACCTGACTTTTGCCGGCTAAAGCGACAGCTTCACGCGCCAGGTCACTTATTATTTTAAATTTACCCGCTTTTATTAACTCAGGTTTTACCATCCAGGATCCACCGCAAGCGAGTACCTTCGGAAAATCAAGATAACCTTTGAGATTATCAGCATTGATCCCGCCGGTGGGAATGAAACGGACCATCTGATAGGGCGCGCTAATCGCCTGAAGCGTTTTTAAACCCCCGAATGATTCAGCCGGGAAAAACTTCAGCACCTTAAGTTCAAATGCCAGGGCTGATTGAATGTCCGTGGGGGTGCTGATTCCCGGTATAACAGGAATATGATTATCAATACAATATTTAACGACGGTGGGATCGAATCCCGGGCTGACGATAAATTTTGCTCCGGCCTCGACGGCTTGTTTTGCCTGGTCAACGGTTAATACCGTGCCGCCGCCTAAAAGCATTTCTTTTCGCGTACTCATCTGACGGATAACCTGCTCCGCGATATTACTCCGGAACATTATTTCCGCGCAAGGCAAACCACCGGCGATTAGCGCGTTTGCCAGGGATAAGGCGTCATTAATATCATCAACCGTAACTACCGGAATAATTTTTAAAGTTTCAAGTTGAGAGAAAATATCATTCATGGATAAACTCTTACCGGGCAGGTTAACCCTTTTTGACTCACAAACGTCGTAATGTTAAACCGCCATCAACCACTAATACTTGTCCGGTGGAATAAGCAATGTCACCCCGGACCATCATCGCCACCGCTTTACCGACATCTTCCGGTGTGCCCCAACGGGCCTGCAATAATAAGCCTTCACTAATAAGTTTTTCGTATTTTTCGGTAACCGGAACGGTCATATCGGTTTTAATAAGCCCCGGTTGAATCTCATAGACCGGAATATTATATTCGGCCAGTCTGGTTGCCCAAAGTTTTGTGGCCATGCTGATAGCGGCTTTACTCAGACAATAATCACCTCTTCGCGGTGAAGCAATCGTGGCGGAAACAGAAGAGATATTTATAATACATCCGGGGAAAACCGGTTCTGTTTTTTTTTGTTCGATCATCCATCGGGCAACCAATTGAGTCAAAAAATAAGGGCCTTGCAGATTCACTTTGATTAATTTTTCAAAGCTTTCCTCGCCGGTTTTTAAAATATCTGTTCGTTCCGCCGGGGCAATCCCCGCGTTGTTTACTAAAACGTCAAGACGCCCGAAATGTTTTTTGATCGTATCAACCAGTTTTTCCCGATCATTTTTTTTGCTGATATCAACCTGAGAATAAAGTACTTCAGCCCCGAGATCACGTAATTCTTTAATAATTGGTAATGTTTCGGTTTCTTTATGTAGTCCGCAAATCGCCAGATTTAAACCTTCTTTTGCCAGACAACGGGCAATCCCGAGGCCGATACCTCGCCTTCCGCCTGTAATTAATGCTGTTTTATTTTTTTTTGTCATATAATTTTTTACCGCCATGTTTTAATTGGAATTTATGGTTTTTCCTTAGCCGAACTGCCGAAAAAACTATAATAAGGTTCGTTTCGAATAATTCTTTGCGTATATAAAGCCACCTCTCGAGCGTGATAATCGCCCCACATGCTTGACTCGCCGTAAGGAATCCCGGCCTTTTTTGGGACATAATCCCATTGGTTAGGGCGATGATAAACAGAATGTAAAATCAGACCTTGATGATTGACATCAACACTGAGGTAGGGTTCGGTAAACAAGGTATTTAAAATAGTTAAGCCCGCTTGCCAATAGCGATTAGCTTCTTTTGCCTGTCCTTTTGTTTTAAGATAAACTCCTAGTCGAAGTAATCCTTGAGCGGCAATAGCCGCGGCTGAACTGTCGACCGGTTCATAATCATTAAAGGGCTCTGCCGGTCGATTTAAGTAATCACCCAGTTTACTCAACCCGGGAGCGCCGCTATCCCAGTAGGGGATACCATCGGTCGGCGTATTTTCAATATAAAAATCACCGGTTGACTGAGCGGCTTTCAAAAATATTGACTCGAGAGCATCTCGTCCGCCGAACGTTTCTAATTCAGCATCTTGCCGGGTTGAAAGGAATTCCAGTTCTTCCGCATAACCAAGGATAACCCAGGCCAAACCCCGCATCCATGTAGTAAACGGTGAATATCCTTGCTGGGAATTAGGGCAACGATAACTATTATCATTAGTATTGAAAATAGCTTCGTGGGCTACGCGACCGTTAATATCATAAGCATCCCGGCCATCACCATAATATACGATATACTTGGCTGTCGCCCTGGCATGACAGACCAACCGTTCAAGCAAAGATACGGAAGTATCTTTTTCCTCCATTAGAAAATGACCAAATAAATGAGACATCGCTAATACCCGTAACGATCGAATCGTATCTGCGAACAAAGAATGAGGGCCGTTAAAAGAATAAATGAAACCGCCGCCTTCACTGATTCGAGTCCAACGACGTGCCTGAACCGCGCCACTGCATTTCAATGCTAAAACATAAAAATCGCGTTCCCGGATATTGGCTTCAATCCGGCCTTCCTGCATAAGTCGCCACAGATTTCCATACGTACTGATAATATTAAAACCGTGGTCGTGAACACCCATGTGGGTTATCTGAGGGGCCATTTTTTTGAAAGTCATTTCACGCCCCAGATCAATGAATTTCTCGTCGCCGGTAGCGTCATATTGAAGAATCGCGGAACCATATTGAAAACCCTGAGTCCATTCTGTCCAGCCCTTAGCCGTATACTTTCCTTTGACGGTAAATACGGGAGCTCCTTTGTCCCGGGCGCAGGTTTTCTCTATTGAACGGATTTTTAGCGCGGAACATTCCCAGAGACGATTTATTTCGGGAGTTAATTCGGAAGCTTTTAAATGATAATTAATTTTCATTAAGAATAAATCTTTTTTCCCTTATTCCTGTTATTATAAGTAGATATAGATTTCTCTGATAATTGTTAACGGTAACTCAAGCCCAAGTAGCATGTTTAATTTTCATTTATAATTCTATCAAAAAAAATATAAGTGTCAATAAAATTAGATTTCGATTGAAGTTTTATCGGTTTTTGCACGGAGTGACGTAATTATCTGTTTGCCGAAGCGCGTGCCCGTCCGGCAGGCGGGTTGGGGTAAAAAAAAAGAGGGGAGAGGGGGTGTTTAATTTCGTATTTCAGGGTTGAAGTCATTACATTGTCGAGAGACCAGTCAGGACATCCCGATGCGCTAAAAGCAAGTCTCATTAATTTTATCAGTCTCTTTTTTTAAAACATCTTCTATCAATACCGTCTTACCCGTGCGGTTTGATATTATGGCCGCCTCTACCACAGCCAGAGCTTCAATGGCAGTTTTGCCGTCAACTTCGGGTTTTTTACCATCCCGAATACAAGAGGCGAATTCATCGATCTCGGCTAACTCCGTATCTATATTTTCCAGAACAACGTTTTCTTTATTGCCCGACCCCTTTTTCTGAATATAAAGTTTTTCTCTATTTTCGCAAAAGAGATTAGCCCCGGTAGCCATAATATTGGTGAAAGAGATCAACGGACTAACATAATTAGTCCCGACGTAGCCTAATATCCCTGATTTGTACTCTAATAGGATAACGGCGACATCTTTTATTTCCGCGGGTGTGTAAAGATGATTGGAAAACGCCGAAACCTTTTTTACCGGTCCTAACAGATAGTTCAGGGTATCGATCTGATGGATCCCCAATTGTATTAAAGGTCCGGAAGGACACTTGTTCTGAAACCAGCGCCAATCCTTGGGGCTGAGGTTCAATCCTCCATCATGTGAAAGATTACCTTCGACAGAAACAACTTTTCCGATAGAGCCATCGTTAATCATTTCCTTAATCCGGCGATAGCAAGAAGACTTCCGGAAATTATGCCCGACTGACAAGATCACATGGTTCTCTTCACAACATTTTACCATCTCCGTTGCCTGTTTGACGTTATTAGCAATCGGTTTATCAATAAAGATATGTTTTTGCGCGTTCGCTGCCTGGATGGTTAATTCAGGATGAAGGTGATTGGGGATAATTAAAATAACCCCGTCTATTTCTTTATTATCCAGAATAGATTGATAATTTGGTGCGGGCCGACATTGATATTTTCCGGCAAATGTTCGACAACTATCTTTATCAACATCAAAACAACTGACCAAAGTAAGTTTCTTGGATTTTCTGATTGCCCGGGCTATTTCACCACCCCAAGCACCCAGACCTATTAAGGCAACTTTTACGGGTTTAAACGTCATAATATTATTAATCGTCCTTCTTTACCGGTCATTTAATCATCTGTTTCTGTACCTGCGATACAGATCAAGGTATACTAAGGTCGCTATTATTCAAAAGCATTATATCAGAAAAAAGGTGGATTGCCAATGGTTTTAAGGAATGATGGTTAGATTTCGAGTGGTAAAGAAGGTGCTTAACAAGGACAGCATTAAAAATGGCAAAAAAAGCACGGATCTTATCTGTGCTTTTACTATCAAGACTAAAGTCTACAATACGCGATCACATCATTTTGGTAATGACCTTGATTGCCTTATCGTTATCGGTCGTTTTGAAAACGGCGGTCGCTTCCTTGCTGCCCGGATCCGCGGCGGTGGCATAGCAGAACTCAATATTGATCCCGGCCTTAGCTAACTCTTCAGTGATCTCGTTTGCCCGACCGACTTTATCTTCGATCTGAACCACGACCACTTCGTCGGTGCTCACCGGATAACCGGACTTTTTCAATGATTCGGCCGCTTTTTCCGGTTCATTGGTCAGGAGAATAAAATTGGCCTGTTTATCAGCTCCGTAGGCGCAAAAAGCCCTAATATAGATACCGGCTTTGCCGATCGCTCCGAAAACCTTGGCGCCGACACCGACATCATTGGGAACAATGATATTTAATTGAATTTCTTTCGCTACTTTTGGCATGAGAGAACTTCCTCCTTTTGATTTTGATGTCATAGTATAACCTTTCTAAATAAAACTACAAGATTTTAAGAAAATATTTTTTTAAACAATTGGATCGTCCGGTCCGGATCTTTGATGGTCGCTGAAGGAATATGGAAATACATTGTTTGCTCATCAATCAGGCTCACTAACTTATTAAATCGTCTTTTTAACTGAAGGGCTTTAGATTTATTGTGATAGGTAGCGATAATTATCTCCTTTTTTTCCAGATCGTGAATCCCCTGGGTCAAATTAGAGATCCCCTGCCGGTTGGCCAACACCCGCACGGTGGCCAGTTTCAATAAAATTTCGACCGGTTCCGGGATCGGTCGGCCGAACCGATCCTGCAAGTCCTCGCAAACCAGGTCAAGGGTCTTCTGATCTTTAGCCCGGGCGATTTGCCGGTAGATCTCGATCCGCTGTTTATCCGAGCTGATGTATTCTGTCGGTAAATAGGCCGAAATATTCAAATTGAGCGTGGTGTCGAGTTGGGGTTCGATCGTTCCGTCTTTGACCCGTTGAACAGCTTCTTTCAGTAACCGGCAATAAAGGTCATAACCGATGGAAGCGATATAGCCATGCTGTTCCCGTCCGAGAATATTCCCGGCCCCGCGGATCTCCATATCACGCATGGCGATCTTAAACCCGGCGCCTAATTCGTTGAATTCCTGGATGGCCTTCAAACGCTTGGCCGCTTCGGACGGAACGATCCGGTCAACCGGAATAAGAAAATAAGCGAAGGCCTGATGTTTGTAACGCCCGACCCGTCCTCTTAATTGATGGAGATCGGCCAGTCCGAAATGGTCGGCGTTATTGACAAAAAGCGTATTGGCCCGGGGAATATCCAGACCGGATTCAATGATGTTGGTGCAGACGAGAAGATCGATCTGGCCTTGCATAAATTCATTCATCCGCTGTTCCAGCAAATTTTCCGGTAATTGCCCATGCCCGACATTGATCCGGGCTTCGGGGATGAGTTCTTGCAACTGGGCGACCATGGCCTCAATATCATAAACCCGGTTATGAACAAAATAGACCTGCCCTTCCCGGCTCAGTTCCCGCATAACCGCTTCCCTGATCAGGGGCCGGTTAAAACGCGCCACCCGGGTCTCGACGGCCCGCCGGTCACGGGGCGGCGTGGTCAATGAAGAGATATCTTTGATGCCCAGTAAAGACATATGCAGGGTCCGGGGAATAGGCGTGGCCGTTAACGTGAGAACATCAACCGTCGCCCTTAAACGTTTCAACCGTTCCTTATGTTCCACCCCGAACCGCTGTTCTTCGTCAATAACGATCAACCCGAGATCTTTGAATTTTATATCCGGTTGCAGTAGGCGGTGGGTACCAATAACAATATCCACTTCACCCAGGTTTAATTTTTTTATTGTTTTCGCCTGTTCTTTTTTAGTTTTGAAACGGCTGAGCACTTCGATCTGAACCGGGTAGTCCATAGTCCGGGCGCTGAAATTCAAATAATGCTGCTGAGCCAGGATAGTAGTCGGCACAAGAATCGCCACCTGCTTGCCGTGAATGACCGCCCTGAAAGCCGCCCGCATGGCCAGTTCGGTCTTGCCGTAGCCGACATCACCGCAGATCAAACGGTCCATCGGCCGGGCGAGCGACATGTCTTTTTTTATTTGTTCGTTGATGGTGATCTGGTCCGGGGTTTCTTCGTAAGGAAAAGCCGCTTCGAATTCCTGCTGCCACCCTGCCTCGCCGGCAGGCAGGGCATGCCCTGAATAGATAATTCCGGTTTCCTTCGACCGGATAGCCTGGATCTGTAAAAGTTCCCGGGCCATCTGAACAACCCCTGCCTTAACCCGCTCCTTACGCAACGTCCAGAGATTGGTACCCAGTTTACTCAGCTTCGGCTTCTGTTCAGCTCCGCCGATATATTTCTGAACCAGATCAATCTGTGAAGTCGGCACGTAAACTTTACTCTTATCGTAATATTCCACCGTCAGGAATTCTTGGGCAACCCCTTTTTTCTCCAATTTTTCAATGCCCCGGTAACGACCGATCCCATGAATACTATGAACAACAAAGTCATCCGTCACCAGCTCCAGAAAACTTTCAATCGGACTGGTATCGGGTAAATACTTTGTCCGAGTCCGGCGAATCTGCCGAAAACGGTTGAAAAGTTCCTGGTGACCGATAAAAGCGGTGTTAATGGCCAGGAATTGGAATCCGGTCTGAAGCTGGCCGATATTTATTTTTATTTTCTTTTCAACGGCGGTATCGGCAAACAGTTTTTTCAAGCGCTGCCGTTCAGCGTCATTCTGACAAAAAATTACTGTTCGCTGTCCGCGTGCCTGTAAAGATTCCAGTTCCCGAATAACATTGACTAACCCGCTACTGAAACGTTGAAGAGAATTTATCTGAAAATTGTAGACTTTTCCCCGGTCTGTTTCAGACTGAGGTGATGGTAACTCCCGAAGATCCAGCCTGGGGTAAGATTGCATTCTCCGGTAACATTGGCCGAAAATATCAGTTTTACCCGATGACGGCCCTTTGCACCGCTGTTCATACTGGGCCACCCGGTCGGCGATCCCTTCCGGCTCCTTCAAAACCAAACAAGTATTATTTATCGGCAAGTAATCCAGCAACCCGGTCGGCAACCGGTCTGTGGTCACCTTAAACATGTCAGATTTTTTTACCAGCTCTATCTTCAGGCTTTTAATTTTTTTTTCGGAGCACTGGGTATCCGGATTAAAAGTCCTGATCGATTCGATCTGATCACCAAACAATTCTATCCGGACCGGTTGAGGTGAAGTATAAGAACCCAAATCGATCAAACCGCCCCGGATACTGAACTGGCCCGGACCGGACACTTGATCGACCCGTTCAAATTCAGCCGAGACCAGTTTTTCGGCCAGTTGCTTAACGGAAATTTGATCACCGGTTTGCAAATTAAGTCCACTGCGCCGTAATTGGGCCGGAGAAACAACGTCCTGTAACAGGGCCTGGATCGGCGCCACTAATAAAAGAGGACTGTCGTTCGGGCCGGTGAGCCTGATCAAAGTCTTTAATCTTTCCTGGTAAATACTGCTATCCGCGTCACCGGTCTCGGACGGCAATACTTCCCAGGCGGGAAAAAGCTGGATATTTTTCACCAGTGGACGAGGTAAAAAGGAAGGCCACTCTTCCACCGCCGCTTCCGCCCCTTCAATGGTCGAAGTGACCAGTAAAAAAACCGGCCTTTTAATCTGACGTAAAATAGCGGCAAGGAGATACAGGTAGGAACTCCCCCAGAGCCCGCCGAGCTGGATTGACCGGCCAGTCTTTAAATTGGCGGCAATCTTCTTAATGATCGGCAAGGAATGTATTAGATCCGTAAGATTTGACATGAAATGATTATATTTTTAACTCAGCTAAAGCAACCTGCGCCGCCGCCTGCTCGGCCTCTTTTTTCGTCTTGCCTTCGCCCGGACCGTATTCCGTATCACCGATCTTGACCATGACCGTAAAAACCGGATCATGGCGAGGACCGGTTTCTTTGACCACCCGGTAAAGAGGCATCAAACCGAGTTCTTTCTGAGCGTAATGCTGAAGAGAAGCTTTATGGTTCACTTCATGCTCACGCCTGACGACTTCCTCGATCTTGCCCGCGAACATCCGGAAAATGATCTCTTTTAAAGGCACTAAGCCACCATCCAGATAAACGGCGCCGAACAGGGCTTCCATCACATTGGCCAGAATAGAATCCGGCAAGCCGTCTTTCTCCTTTAAGCCTTTCCCGACTTCGATCCATTGGGCTAGTTCTATTTTCTTGGCCAGTTCGGCCAGGGTCAACCGACTGACCACTTCCGACTTGATCAGGGAAAGTTCGCCTTCATTCATGGCCGGAAATTCCCGATAAAGCATTTCGGAAACAAGCATGCCCAATAAAGCATCGCCCAGAAACTCCAGTCGTTCATTACAGGCTCTGGTCTCGGTCTTAGCAGAAGAATGACGCAAGGCCTGTTCAAGTAATTCCTGGTTTTTAAACGAATAATTCAGTACGTCCTGCATTTTTTCCTCCTGAAAACAGATACGGGATCCGAGATACGGAATATGCCTGCGCCTGCTCAAAATCGCGCATCCCGAATCTCCCGCCCCATCAGCCAAAGGACTGATCCGTCCTCTGGCGGAAAGGGGCGCCGCCTGTTCTAGCGAGCCTCGCCCACAAGGGCGGGAGGCTCGCCCAGCTTAATTGGGCGGCACATCACGCATCACTGATGGCGCTTCCCGGCTCTAACTTCGGCCCGGAATGATCAAAAACCAATAATACCAAGCTGACTAAATTCAACCCCGCCACGAACCAACAAGTCAATTCGATCCCGAATAACGGGATAAAAATAACACCGGTCAGTAAGGCGCCCAGACAGGCCCCGAAATGGTCCGCGCTGTCGACCAACCCGGCGGCTTTGCCTACTTTATCAGATATGGGACTCGAAACCAAATATAATTTGTTCACCACCGGATAAACCAAACCGGTCAGTACCCCGCTGCCAGCCACCAGGCAGATAAAAAGATATTCCGAGATCGCGTAAACAAACGGACGTGCCGACTCGCTGATCAATAATTTTAAAATAACCGGTAAAGTCAAGGCAAAAATAATGATCATTATTTCGATCAGAACCAAAACCCGCCCCCAATCCCGTTCTTTTTTCATGATAATCTTGTTGGCCAGGTAACCGCCGATGGCCAGCCCGAACATAAAGAACGCGATGATCAACCCGATCTTCTGGTAAACATAACCGTAAATATTCTGAAAAGAAAAAAGTAACACCAGTTCCAGGGCCAACCCGGTAAACCCGACGCTGAACATGACCAGCAAACTGTTGAATCTCTGATGAGCCATTGCCCGGCGCGGGGTCAGCCGGAGATAGACCAGCCGGACTGCCAGGCAAACGATCAAACCCATGAGCAACCACCGGAACTTCAGCCGACTCAGGTTTTGCAAGAAACTTCTCGAACGCCCGATCCCTCCTTGGGTAATGGTATCCCAGAGAACCAGATTAAAAAAATACGTGACCGGCTTCAGATCAGTGTTAAGAACCGAACTTTTTCTTTCCTCTAACGACCGGGCGGTAAATTTAATCAGCTCCGGCTGGAGTTGAAAATTCGATTCATAGGAAAAAGGAGAAACGAAATGATCCGTCTTGATCTGCCGGGCCTTAAAACGTTTATCCAGAATATCCAGGTCAAAAGTGATCGTTCCCGGCGCGTTGGTGGCAAAAATATGGGCCTCGGTCCCGGGCGTGACCAGAATATAACGGAACGCCTGCTTCAAGGTATCGACCAGCGAGCCCAAATAGCTCCCGACCTCTTCACTGAAATAATTCACTGCCGATTGAGACCGGGTAGCGACGACCCCATTATCAGTCAAGACCATTTTAACTTCCCGGAAAAAATCCAGGGTGTAAAAACGGTTGATCATAGCCGTGGATGGATCCGGCATATCAACAATTACCAGGTCATATTTTCGGCTCGTGTGCTTGACAAAATAACGGCCATCAACGGAGTGCGTAAATAACCTTTTATTCTTCTCGATAACCTGCCGGCTCTCTTCATCCAGATATTTGCTGACCAGTTCGATCACTTTCGGATCAAGCTGGACATAGTCCAGGCGGTCCAGCGGATGCTTGAGCATTTCTTTGATCAATCCCTCGTTACCGCCGATCAGCAGGACATTTTTAGGGTCGGGGTGTTCGGTCAACAGGAAATTCGCCAGCGGCGCGTAGGTATAATCATCGGGAAAAGAAAAAACCGGGTGCGCGTTGGCATAAAGAGTGAACTGTTCGTTGTATTCACCGATGGCCAGATTCTCGTATTTGGAATCCAGCGATTCGCGCAGAGTTATCTTTTCATTCAGGATCTGCCATCGCTGTTTAATGGTCCGGTTATGCCAGTCCGTGGCCCGGCTGAACAAAATAACCAGAGCGCCGACCAACAATAATAAACTGACGGATTTTAAAACGGCTCGGGGAAAACGCCGGGAAGAGAGGCTTAAGACCAGAAATGTCATCGCCAACAAGAAACAATCGGTCAGGATAACTATCTGCCAGGCATTAAACCGTTCAACCAAAAAAAATGTAAAAACCACCCCGCCAATCAGACCACCCAGGGCTTCAAAAATATAGACCCAACCGATCTGGACAGCCGGATCGACAGAAATTGCGGAATTCGGATTGCGGATTGCGGATTTATGATTTCGATTTTTTTTTATTCCGTATTCGGAATATGTTTTACAGGAGACCGGAAAAATGGCGCCGAGCAAAAAACTGAACGGAACCAGGATGAAAAGACTCATCGCCACCAGGGACCAGAACGGGATGTGCTGACCGATGGGAATATCCAGAAAACTCCGGCTGATCCGGATAAAATATATCTCCGCCGGTAAGACAAAACACATGACAATCAAAAGAAGGGCTAATAATTCTATCAGCCAGGAGAGACGGTCAGTGATGAAAGCGCCGACCCCGGCGCCGAGAGTAATTCCGATCAGCCAGGCGGCGAAGATGATCCCCAAGCAGATCTCGTTCCCGGAAAACACGACCAGGAATTCACGGATCGCAATCGTTTGGGCGAGCACGGCCACCAGACCAAGCAGAAGAAAAATAAAAACGAGAGGGGCCCGAGTATTTTTTATCTGCATTTTCTTCAGGAAGGCGACCATCATTACCAGATACGGGAAGGAATTTTTATTCTTTTTTTCGATTTAATCTTTTTTCTAATTCTTCTATTTTAGCCAAAGCATTTTCAGCTGCCGGCAGCCCTGAATAGTTACTGGCAATTACTTTCAATCTTGCAATCATTATTCTGATTATCTCCGGCGCGTCAAATTCATCTAAAGCTTCAACGGGTATCCGGTCCAATTTTTCGAATTTTTCCTCCCCCTGAGTCTTGATTTCATCCAGACAGATTTTGGCTCCTTTGCTTTGAGCATAACCATCGTAAGCGGCAATTTCTTTAAGACTACTAATAAGAAGTGTTGAAAAATTTCCCGTTTCTTTTTGGGTTTCAAATTTTTTCTCCAGCGGCTTGTATTGCATTATCAGTTTCTCTTTTAATTTGTTTTGTTTTTGCATAACTGACTTAGCTTCCAACCTGAGCGGACTGGGGGTAGCGGCAAACAATATTTTCGCCTCGCCAGTGTGCAATTTGTTACCAAAATTATCACACCAGACTAATTGCGGTAAAGTTTTTACCTTATATTTCAGGGCTAACTTAACTTCTTCTTTAGATAAAACCGATTCTAAACTGTACCGCTCATCTACCGATAATGAACGCTTTTTTGTCTTAAGTAGTTTCTTGATAACACTCAATTCATCCGTATAGCTGTCATCTTTACCCCGATTAAGGATAACCAACAGATAACTTACCTCATTCAAGATATCGGGAACATTCGTTACCAACTCCAAGTTGTCAGGGACCCACTGAAACTCATGAGTTTTAAAATAAATTAAAAATGGTTTTTTGTTTTCCTTGGCTCTTTTCAACGCCTGATCATAATTCGAAACCCACGGAATAGAACCTAATCGGGCTGCCCCATAACCACCGCCCCCGCCACTGCCCGGCGTGGCCGCGGAAATATCATGATACCCGCCGCCCTCAAAGAAAACAGGCAGAATTTCCGCTCCGATCCAAACGGCCAGCAACCAAATAATCATTCCCAAGAAGAATCGTTTTTGTTTCATTATAAATTCCTGTCTGCCGGTTTACCCGCTTGCCCGCCTCTGGAGGGACTCTGGTGGGCAGGCAGGTCCCCCGAAAATTTATTTAATATATTTAGTGACCCCGGGAGAAAATATGATTTTCTTCTGGTCGGTAATTATTATCAGCTCCATTTCCGGTTTTTCTTGAACTAATTTTAATGACTTTTCTACTCCCAGCACAAAAAAAGCGGTTGACCAGGCATCGGCCATCACCGGGTCCGGTGTTATAACGGACGTACTCATGACCCCCTCTGTGGGATAACCGGTCTTGGGGTTAAGAATATGATGATACCGCCGGCCATCTTGGGCCAGGAATTTCTCATAATCACCACTGGTCGCGACCGAAATATCCTGATCAATAAATAACCCGACCAGCACGCCGGAGCCGCGCGGCTGTTTGACCCCAACCTTCCACGGCTGACCATTTATTTTTCCCAAGGCATGAACTTGCCCACCCAATTTAATTAAAGCAGACGAAACCCCCTGGTTTTCAAGGACCGCCATGGTCTCCTTGAGAGCATAACCTTTAGCAATGCCACCAAAATCAATCCTGACACCGGGCTGGTCTTTGGCCACCCGCCGGTCCTTAATTATCAAGTGATCATGCCCGATAATATTCATTGTTTGCTTGAGTTTCTCCGGCGAAGGAATTCTCGGGGTATCATCATTATAAAACCCCCATAACCGGACCAACGGCTTTACGGTAATATCAAACGCCCCATCAGATCCCCGGTTTACCTCCTGAGCAGTCTTAATCAAATCAACTATCTCCGGATCGGTAATCGGTTCATTATGATGATTAAAACGATATACCGGACTGGTTGGATTAAACGCGTTGAATTTCCGGTCAATTTCTTCCATCCGGGCAAAAGCCCGGTCAATTATCGGCTCAATTTTTTCCGGTTCTCCCTGCGCTTGAATAGTACAATGAGTATTCATCAGAAAACGGGTCCGTTTGACAATTTCTGGTTGCTGATAACTGACACTTAGCCAACCAAAAATCAGACCACTCAGCATCAATAGGATAACAACTATTAACTGTTTCATATTTTTCGAGTTCCCTCACGTCTATCCGGATCCACCCCTATTTATTTTTTTCGGCCTTTGACCTGAACTGTATGAAGATTATATTGCGTCTTGTTACTGGTGGCGATCCCGATCCGGAAATAGCCGTCCTTCAGATCAGAATCTCTGAATCTTAAAATCTTCCGATCGCCACTCATGAAAAATAGCGTTTTATTTTGTTGAATAATTTTTAACGGCGTATCCTTGGTAACGGTAAAAGTATTTTTTTTAACCAGCCTGGAATTTTTGAGCAAATAGACCAGACAACGTTTTTTTCCTCCCTCTAACATTGTCAGACCCCCGCCCCGGATCGATGACCTGATGAAAAAATCATATCTATATTTTTCCCCGGCTTTCTCTTCTTCGATAACCACATCCAGCATTTTACGAGACGGATCAGAAGCCGCGTGGGTGATCTCAAGAGAAAATTCGCTGAGAAGATCCCGGTACCATTTAATTCTATCTAATTTGCGCTGGACCCGATAGGCTAACCCCACAGTATCATCGACATAAAATTCTTCGCTCTTCCATTCAGAATTATTTTTATTCAGATT
>DAOWBV010000059.1 GCA_030633885.1 Planctomycetota bacterium | reverse complement strand
GCGGGCGGGGGAAAAGGGGTGGGGAAATGAAAAGACCATTTATCCTGAGCTTCTGAGCGAAGGATCTCTAAATATAACAGGCAGGGGAGTCGTTAATCACGGCCCTCTGCCTGTTTTTATAGATTTGGGTTAATCCTTCTCATCTTTCTTCTGCCAAGTTCGAAAATTTGGGTTGTGAGTGTTGTTTCTGATAAATGCAATAAACTAATCAGTAGTACAGAGAGAGAAATTATAAATATAGAAGAGCCATTCCATTTTAATACAAATGCAATACTTTCGAAGTTTTTGGAAATAAAGTAGCTTAGGAAAGTTGCGGCGAAAAAAGAAAAAAAGATAGCCCAGGTTAGTCCATTGTTGATTGCGATCATATCGTAGCGTTTTGTTGCGAATGTAGACGCAAATTTATTGCGATCAGTATCTTGAATATACATCCTATCATAGTATGCAAGAATGGCTTCAACTTGTGCTTCACTAGATGCGTCAAAGGCTTCAAGATTATCACCAAGTTCAAAATTTAATATTCTTTCCCTTTGGTTCTTTGGCAAGTCTTGCCAGTAGCGACAATGAATACGCTTTTTTTGATTCACTAAATAATAATATCTTTGCGAGAATACCATAATGATATAACCAAAAGGCAAAAAGGATAGCCCTGCAAAGCTCACGATATAATTTGTCTTGTTGCTATTTAGTAGTGCTTTGCAAACTTCAGGAAATAAGAAGAATAGCCATGCTCCAATCATAGCTATAAAGAACGTTCCAACGATTCCGTATCTTTCAAACCAATTCATGTTATTCACATCTTTATTTTATCACCGCGAAAAACATTCACTTTTTCTTTGGTTTCAAAAATGAAATTAAAGTACTTCCCATTTTGCACCTTCTTTTTTTGCCTAACCTGTTTAAAGTGTATGATTTTTATCTAGTTTGTCAAACAAAATTAATCCTGCTAGCGCTTTGGTGTCATTTACCGAAATAAGCCATTTTTAGGGGTCGTTGGGGCGGTTGTGTGAAAATTTAACTGAAGTGCCCTCATTTGCGTTTCATTTTTGTCCTTATGGGGCAAACTCCAGTAGAAATTCAGCGGATGTACTCAAAAGGTCTGGATTCTGCATCAAATCTGTTTTCATCGGTAAGTGGAGAGAGTGCCGGTGTTTTTATTAAAAAACATTCTGAATATGCAGGGAGTGTGTAGGAATAGTAGATTGTTTTGGTGATTTGAAAAGAATAGGAATCTGCGTTCATCTGTGTTTATCCGTGGCTTATATTTACCAGGCTCGAGGGTTGCTGAGGCAGGATCGCAGAACCCGAAAACCGGCCTATTCTCTCTCCTGGCGAAGGCAACATAATATACATTATCGGACGTTGGGAATCAAATAAGGCGATCCGGGGACTGCAATTGGTTTTATTTTTACCTGGGCCAGTAGCGTGGATGATACGAATGACAATTAATATTGGCCCCGGCCAACCTTACTTTACTTCTTCTTTTGATAACTCGTCCAATCCAATACTTTCAATATCTTTTTGGCGCCGGGATAATCAGGATTGATCTCAAGGGCCTTATTGCAATCTGCTTTCGCCTGCTCATATTTATTTTCATCTATATAGGCTAATGCGCGGCTGCAATAGGCTTTGACAAATTCAGAGTCCATCTTTATTACTTTATTATAGTTCGTGATCGCTTTTTTATATTTACCTTTACTCGCGTAGGCTAATCCCCGACTGTAGTAAGCCTTGGTAGACTCTGGTTTCATTTTGATTACCCTGCTGTAATCAGAGATCGCTTTTTGATAGTTACCAGCGCCGGCATAAGCAAGTCCCCGGCTGTAATAGCACCGCTCGCCAAGCTTCTTTTTACTCTTTATGGCTTTGTTATAATCGCTTATTGCTTTTTTGTAATCCGCATTATCAGCATAGGCCAGGCCACGACTATAATAGCCCTCGGCAAAACGCGGTTTGATTTTAATCACTTTAGAATAATCTACTATCGCTTTATCAGACTCTTTGCAATGCCAATAAGCCAATCCGCGATTATAGTAAGCCTCAACAAATTTTGGATCATCCTCAATCACCTTAGTATAATCGGCGATGGCTTTGTCATAGTCGCCAACATTAGTATAGACAAACCCGCGATTATAGTAAGCTTCCATAAACTTTGGGTTTACCTTGATCGCCTCGGTATAATCTTTTATTGCTTGTAGACAATCACCCTTGGCAAAATAAACAAGCCCCCGATTGTAATAAGCTTTAGGATCATCCGGGTTATTCTGAATCGCCCGGCTGTAGCCCCCTAGCTTTTCTTCAAATTGTTGTCTTAACTGATTGCGTTCCTGGTTAGAAAGCAAGCGTCCTCCGGAAGGATCTCGACGATTCCAGGGTGCGGCCGGATCATTTAAAAGTGTCTGAGCCCTTTGGGCCGCGCCCGGCCTAAGATTAGCTGGATTTGATCCTCCCCTGGCGCCACCCCCAGCCGCTGGAGCCGGCGGGCGTGCGAGTGCGCTAATACTGCTTATTTGTGAATAAGTCATAATATAATAGGGGTTTATTTTAACTGCCTCAGACTGGTCTTTCGCCACCGAACTATAATCCTTGTTTTTATCATAGGCAAATCCACGATTGTGGTAAGCTTCGGCATACTCCGGATTAATCTCAATAACGTTAGTATAATCTTTGATGGCCGTGTCATATTGATCTGTCACATAGTACGCAAAAGCTCGATTATAGTAAGCCTCGGCAAATTCTGAATCAAGCTTAATCGCTTTGGTATAATCGGCTATCGCGTTTGGATAGCCGAGTTTATGAGTATAGCCGATTCCGCGCTGGTAATAAGCCCGGGCCAGCATTTGCCGCACTGCTAATACTATCCGGCTATCATCATCAGGCTCGAAGCTTTGAGTTATGGCATCATATGCATTTTCGAGCATATTGTCTTTAATTAATTTTTTAATAGCGGCGACTTTTTTAGCTGGTTCCGAATCTTCACCCACGCCGACCAGTGGGCACAGGAATACGCTGAGCAGAATAATGAACCCGATAAGTTTATAATGCTTTTTCATTTTTTACCTCCTTGATTTAAAGGTACCACGGAAATCAACAAAAGTAGTGTAACTCAATATTTTGAATTGTCAAGGGAAGAATAAAAAGCGATGAATAAAATATTTTTTATAAGGGGTAAGTCACACCCGGTGCGTTAATTTATGATTGCTCGTTTATCCATGCGGAAGTGGCTTCGAAACAGACCGGTTTATTCGCCGTACTTTAACAAGTGCTTCTCGCCCTGACGAATGATTTGTATTTCTAATTTCTTCTGTTTGAGCGCTTCTTTAAGCAACCGTCTGAATTCCCAGATAGTTTTGATTGACTCTCCGTTTATTTCCAGGACCACATCCCATTGTTTCAGGCCGATCCTAACCCCGGCGCTGTTTTCTTCGACGTTTTTGACCAGCACCCCAACGTCATCCGCCAGGTTTAACTGCGATCTTAACGCCGGTTCGATGAATTCCACCTGAACGCCGAAATCAGCGGTCGTTTTGGGGAATTCCGGTCGTATTGGCTGGCGAAGATCGGGTAGAGTCCCCCATTCATTCAATCTTTTCCCGTTCCGTTGTTCCAATCGTTTGAGCATTTCATCAACTTCCCGCATCTGTTTTTCGAAACCGTCCCAGCGTCGGCCCCAGCTTTTGGAAAAATCTTCCCAGATATCATCAATTTCTATTTCCGGGAATTCTATAACGGTCCGGTTTTCGTTTATGCCGTATTCTTTGGCGATTTCCGGGTGCTTTTCCTTGAATTCCTCAATACTATCCGCGGAATAAGTTTTGGTTACCTTTTTTCCGTCTTTTAGCTCGGTAATCGTTACGTTTACCTTGCCGGAAGGATCCGTTGAAAACCTGAATGATTTAGTATCAGCGTTCATGCCCTGGATGATAATATTAAACTTATTGGAAAATTTCATGATACCCGGTCCGATTTTCTGAGTATCTTTTTTGATCCGTGTTTTCGGTTTTGACCTTTCGATCGCCCGAATAATGATCTTGGCTCGCCAGGCGACTTCCGGATCTTTGCTTTTCATGGCTTCTTTCAAAGCCGGTAAGACCGGCACCCCTATTTCCTTTAATTCTTCCGTGGCGGACTCCCTGGTCTGCGCCTGGTTGGCGCCCAGGGCCTCGATCAAGGTATTAATCCGTTCCGTTAACTCTACACCTGACAACGCGTTATTTTCTTCTTGAGCGATTAAATTAACCGGAGCAATCACCAAAAACAGTCCCAAAACTACCCAAATTAAAGTATTCCATTTTCCCATAACGTATTGCCTCCTGCCTTAACTTTACGTTTATTTTTATATCATACCTTAATAATTAAAGATTTTAACAGGACTTATTTTTGATAGATTGAATAAGTTTATCAAAGGCGTCCTGAAAGGACTTGACGCCGGCATCCTGGATCTCCTGGCAAATTCGGCTGATATCGAACCCGAGCGACTTGAAACTGGTCAGGATACTCCGGGCCTGATCCAGGTCCTGATCGATCGTGACCGCTACTTTTCCGTGATCCAGAAAGGCATCGAGTGTTTTCGGCGGAACCGTATTGATGGTTTGAGGACCGATCAGTTCTTCAACGTAAAGCACATCGCGGTAAGCCGGACTTTTCGTGCTGGTGCTGGCCCATAAAATACGCTGGACATGGGCTTTATTGCTTAGTAAATCACCGAAATTTTCTTGCGAGAAGATCTTTTTATATGATTGATGAATGCTTTTCATGTAAGCGACCGCGACTTTCCCCTTAAGCGCATCCGCCGCATCCTTTTGCTCCGGTTTTTGTTTCGCTAATTCATCAAGAAGTTTATCTATTTTTGAATCGATCCGGCTGACAAAAACACTGGCGACCGAATTAACCTGAGAAAGGTCACCCCCCTTCTCCAGTCTTGTTTTTAGTCCGTCGATATAAGCCCGGGCGATCGTCTGATAATGCTCGTCTGAAAAAAGTAACGTGACATTAACGTTGATCCCTTCGCTGATCAAGGTGCTGATGGCTTCCGGCGCTTCTTTTGTTCCCGGCACTTTGATCATGATGTTTCCCTTACTGATTTTTTTGAATATCCGGCGGGCGTAATCGATGGTTTTTGCCGCGTTCCGGGAGTATTCCGGCCAGACTTCGATGCTGATGTAACCGTCCTGGCGGTTGGAACTCTTAAAAACATCGTTGAGCAGATTGGCCCCGGCCGAAACGTCCTGGACCGTTAGTTCGTCATACACTTCCCGGGGTTTTTTGCCGGACTGTGTTAACCGGATAAGCTGGTGATCATAATCGCGTGAGGAAGAAACAGCCTTTTCGAAAATGCTGGGGTTCGTCGTCACGCCGGAAATGCCCGACTCGATCAGTTTTTTTAATTCGCCGTTGTTGATCAACCGGCGTTCAATATTATCGTACCAGATGCTCTGTCCCAATTGATGTAATTGTTGGATCGTGTTGGTCATGATCACTCCTTGCCTAACTGTTTTAATTCAGTCACGACTTTTTTCTGATCGGTCGCCGAGAAAAAGTAGCTGGCCGTGATCAGCACGTTGGCGCCGGCCTCGACGGCCCGGGGAGCCGTGTCTTTGTTCACTCCCCCATCGACCTTGATGTCCTTTTTGAAGACTTTTCGTAGTTCTTTGATTTTCGTTAAGGCCGAATCCATGAATTTTTGGCCGGAAAAGCCGGGTTGGACCGACATGATCAGGACGTCATCGACATCATCCAGTATCGGCTCGATGCATAAAGGAGTACCGGGATTCAAGGTGACGCTGGCCTTTTTACCCCGGGCCCTGATCCTTTTCAGGTCCCGGCGGATCTTTTCGACATCGATCTCGTCGACCTCTTTGGGGAATTTGTCGCGTCCGATGGAATGAGGTCGCCGCTGGCCGTAACATTCAATGTGGAGTGTGATCATGTCCGCGCCGGCCTTGATGTAATCATCAAGATAGAGGTCAGGATTTTCGATCATCAGGTGGGCGTCTAACTCAAGCTTGGTCAGTTTCCGGACCGTCCGGACGATCACCGGACCAAAGGAGATATTCGGGACGAAATTACCGTCCATGATATCGAGGTGAAGCTGGTCAGCGCCGGCAGCTTCGCATTTTTTTGTTTCATCGCCCAACCGGCTGAAATCCGCGGCTAAAATACTGGGGGAAACTTTTATTTTCTTCATCATCTAACAGCAGGATTTAACTGATTAAACTGATTTCGTCAGCCGACTCTTTTTTTATTTGTAGCATAACTTCTTGTTTCATTCAATAAATTTATAACGGTTTATTTTTTTAATCCGATAAATCCGTTTAATCCGTTGTTAAAAAACAAAAAAGGCCTGTCCCAAGATGTTTTGCTTAGATCAGGTCGTAAGCCGGATTCTGTTGCCCCGTCCGATGGACGGAGCCGGTAACCATTTATCTTGCCCTGACGTTGCCGTCAGGGTCCAGCGACTTACCTGCAGTTGACAGAACCGGACGAGTTCTCTCCCGCACCTAAAAGGCGCGTGATTCCTGCTGTTTAGTCTTGCACCGGGTGGGGTTTGCCGTGCCCCTGATGTCACCATCAGGGCGGTGAGCTCTTACCTCGCCGTTTCACCTTTTCCCTGAAAGACAAGCTCTCAAGGTAGTTTGTTTTCTGTGGCACTTTCCCTATCCCCCGACATTACGTCAGGGGACGGCTCCCGTTAGGAGTCACCCTGTCCTTTGGAGTCCGGACTTTCCTCTCCGATGGATATCGGAGCGGTTACCTAACCTGAAATCACAATGTAGGCTTGGAACAGGCCATATTTTTTATACTATCAAAGAACAATAAATCAGCTTTCAGACCCGGTATCCAGCGTGATCTTTTCGTCCAGCTCGTCAACGCTGTCCCGTAAGTTCATAGCCTTGTTGGCTAATTTATCCGCCTCTTTATTGTATTTCCGGTTGATCAGCTTGAGTTCAACCGACTTAAATTCCTTCATCGCTTTCCGGGCCTTGATGGCCAGGGAAACCAGGTTTTCGCTTTTTATCCGGTAGTTACCGACCATTTGATTGATCACCAATTCGCTGTCGGCCTTGATCGTCAGATGCACCGTCTCGGGTTTCAGATTTAACGGTGGTCCGGTAATGATCTTCAGAGCCCGGATCAAAGCGGTATATTCCGCTACATTATTGGTCACTTCGCCGATAAATTCACCGCGCTGAACCCAAATTGTACCATCATCGGCATCTTTGATCAGGATCCCGATCCCGGACGGGCCGGGATTTCCCCGGGAAGCGCCGTCAATATGTATCTCGAAATTCTGGCCCATAGTATAACACAACTTTCTAACGGGGTCAACGGCAAAAAAATTAGTACTTTAAAACGAATTCTTTTACTAATGTCAGGGTGACAACGATAATAATATTCGCTACCCCGCCCCGCTCGTATTTCATCAGTTTCCGCCAGGGGAACAGAGCCGGTGTTTCCGATGGCTGGTTCAAACGCCGGGCCGTCAGGGAAGGTATCCAGCGCGGTGTCCGGCTGGCGTACTGCTGGTACTCATCTCCGTAGTTACCGGCCAGGATACTTTCCTCGTATTTGACTATCAGGTGATACCAGATCAAGAGGCCGACAAAAATTATCGGGGTCATCCAGAGTAGCCGCATCATGACCGCGGTCCCGGCGACCATGATCGTGTTAGCAATATAGATCGGGTTGCGGCAAAAAGCGAATGGACCGCTGGTGATCAGTTTCTTTTTACTGGTCGCTTTATCTTTTACCCGGGCCGCGCCGCCGATATGACGAATACACCAGAGCCTTATCGCGATACCGGCTAAGACGATCGCCGGTCCCAATATAAAAGTCAGATACGGATCTTTTAATAACCAATGGTTATCGAAGAGTAACACGGGCAATAAAACCAGATACGGAAAAGCCCGGTAACGGAATAAGAATTTACTCAATTTTAAACTCATGCCTGACGGTTCTTGACCAAATTCTCCACAACTGAAGGGTCAGCCAGGGTTGACGTATCACCCAGGGCTTCTGTTTCTCCGGCCGCGATCTTTCTTAATATCCGTCGCATGATCTTTCCACTCCGGGTTTTCGGTAAACCGGGCGTAAAATGCATCGCATCCGGTTTAGCGATCGGACCGATCTCCTTCGTCACGTGTTTGAGTAAAGTCGTCTTTAATGTATCATCAGAAATGACGCCTTCATTGAGCGTAATATACGCGTAAATTCCCTGTCCTTTGATCTTATGCGGATAACCCACCACGGCCGCTTCCGCGACCGTTTTATGGGAAACCAGGGCGCTTTCCACCTCCGCCGTGCCGATCCGGTGGCCGGAGACATTGATTACGTCATCGACCCGCCCCATCAACCAGTAAAAACCTTCTTTATCGATCCGGGCTCCATCACCGGTAAAATATTTACCCGGGAAACGTTGAAAATAAGTATCCCGGAACCGGTTTGGGTCTTTGTAAATACCGCGCATCATCCCGGGCCAGGGTTTATTAATTGTCAGATAACCCCCTTCATTAACCTTTGCCGGTTTCCCATCTTTAGTTACAATTTCGGGTACCACGCCAAAGAAAGGCATGGAAGCGGAACCCGGTTTGGTTGGGATAGCCCCGGGTAACGGCGTAATCAGGATGCCGCCCGTTTCCGTTTGCCACCAGGTATCCAGGACCGGGCAACGTTCGCCACCGATCACCCGGTAATACCACATCCAGGCTTCCGGATTGATCGGTTCGCCGACACTGCCGAGGATCCGCAGGCTCTTCATATTATGTTTCTTCGGCCACTTGTCTCCGAAGGCCGCCACCGCTCTGATAACCGTTGGCGCTGTGTAAAAAATAGTCACCTTATGTTTTTCTACGATCTCCCAAAACCGGTCTGGTTCCGGGTAAGTCGGTACGCCTTCGAACATGATCTGGGTCGCTCCATTGACCAACGGTCCGTAAGCGAAATAACTGTGACCGGTGATCCAGCCGATATCCGCCGTGCACCAGAAAACATCATCATCCTTGATATCAAAGATATACTTGAAAGTCTGCTGGACATAAAGCAAATAACCGGCGGTCGTATGCAAGATGCCTTTGGGTTTGCCGGTACTTCCGCTGGTGTAAAGGATAAAGAGCTGGTCTTCCGAGTCCATTTTTTCCGGTTTGCAAACGTCCGAAATATCCTTATCAGCCATCAGGTCGTCCCAGAAGACATCACGTCCCTTTTTCATCTCAATCGCGATGTTCGTTCTCTTGACCACGATAACTTTCTGGACATCCGGTGAGTTCTTCAGAGAATTATCAACGTTTAACTTAAGACTGATGATCTTTCCGCCCCGGAACCCGCCGTCGGAAGTAATAACGACCTTAGTGCCGCTGTCTCCGATCCGTTCGGAGAGCGATTCCGCGCTGAATCCGCCGAAGACCACGTTATGGACCGCCCCGATCCGGGTGCAGGCCAGCATGGAAATAGGCAGTTCCGGTATCATCGGTAGATAGAGAGTGACCCGATCACCTTTTTTGACCCCTAATTTTTTTAGCACGTTGGCCATTCGGCAGACTTCCCGGTAAAGCCGTTGATAACTATATATTTTCGTTTCGCCGTCCTCACCTTCCCAGATAATAGCCGTTTTATTTTTGCGGGAGGTATTGACGTGCCGGTCCAGACAGTTCTCGCTGACATTCAATTGCCCACCCAGGAACCAGGCCGTCTTTCCCTTGGCGAAATTGGACTGGGATACCTTGGTCCACTTTTTGGACCAGGTCAATTCCTTGGCTTGCTCGGCCCAGAAAGCATCCGGGTTCTCGATCGATTTTTTATACATATCCTGGTATTCTTTCAAGCTCTTAATGTGGGCGCTCTTGCTCAGCGCGGCCGGCGGCTTGAATTTACGTTTTTCGTCCATGACCGAGACGATCTCCGGTTCGTATAATTGCGGAACGCTCGGTATTGGCCCGTGCATCGGCATGATCTCGCCGAGATGCTTGCCAATCAGGGTTTTGGCCTTACCACCGATTGTTTCGACCAGAGGAGTTATCTCAAATTCAGCCAAACCGGCGAATTTAAGTGTCAAAGCCGCTAATTGTTCAGCGCTATCCGCTTCAACGATGTCGATAAAACCGCCTTTTTTTCCGACCATTGAGTAACGGCCGATTATTTTCAGGCCTAAAGGCGGGTTAGCTAAAACCTCGTTTTCCTTGGCGTGGACTTCCGTTATCTTCAGGGGGTCGTACTTACCTAACAGTGCAAACAACATTTTTGCTCTCCTTCTAAAAAAACTTTAATACCCCTTTACTATATCGCAAATCAACTAAAAAATCAAGAAATAGTTATTCGGAGATTTCCTCGTTCCCGCTTGCCCCGATTACATCGGTGCTTGCAATCTCTCCTTTTTCTGATATAATTCTGGTGGTAAACGAGAATAAAATATGCGAAACAAAACGTGGGTTGTCTTTGTTATTGTGATTGCCATCATTGGTGTGGTGTTAGTGTATTG
>DAOWBV010000053.1 GCA_030633885.1 Planctomycetota bacterium | reverse complement strand
TCGATCGTGTGAGTCAAGCGGGTCCGGTAATGATCGCCTTCATGGTTAACAAAAACCTGAGTTTTGTATTCCAGCCGGCGAAAAGCAGTAGAATGGATGATCCGGTCGCGGTCACGTTGAAAAGCGGTTCGAAAGAGGTGCTCCGGTTCGTCATGTTCCCGGCCCAACGAATCCCGGTTCTTCATCGCGTAAGAAGCTAATTGCTTGGCTTCTCTGGCTTCGATTTCCTGTCGGTTAAGCATGGGTTCCGATTATCTCTTTTAACACCGCGAGTAATTCCGACAATTCTTCGGGTTGGGTATCCCCCATATGAGCGATCCGAAAAGTCTGGGCTTTTAACTTACCGTATCCAGCCGAAATAATGAATCCTTTTTCCGCGAGAGCTGCATTAATTTTACCAATGTCAATGTTGCGTGTATTGTCGGCAGTGGTCATGGTAACAGATTCATAGCCGGGTTCCGGAAACAACTTGAATCCATTTTCTATCACCCAATCACGACACATTTTAGCCATTTTCTGGTGTCTTTCAAATCGCTTATCAAGCCCTTCGGCAAAAAACTTATCCAACTGATGATCCAGGGCATAAAGATGAGAAATAGATGGTGTCGTCGGTGTCTGATTCTTAGCGTCAAACTTGTCGAACTCTAAAAAGTCGAAGTAATAGCCACGATTAGGCACTTGTTTGGCTCGCGCCAATGCTTTCTCGCTAATGGAAAAAAGAGAGAATCCGGGCGGTAAAGCAAACCCCTTCTGCGTGCTGGCCAGACAGACATCAATCCCCCATTTATCCACCTCGATCTTTGCTCCGGCCATGGCACTGACCGCGTCAACCAGAAAGAGAACGTCCGGGTATTTCTTCAGTACATTTCCGATTTCTTCCAAAGGATTCATAACACCGGAACTTGTTTCGTTATGAGTAATCAAAGCAACGTCATATTTTCCGGTAGACAAAGCCTTATCCACCACTTCAGGTTTTATCGCTTTACCCATTTCCACTCCCAGGTTATCAGCCTCTTTACCATTAACCGCGGCCATTTTATACCAACGTTCGCCGAAAGCCCCGCAGGGGAAACAAGCCGCGCGCTTGGCGACACAGTTTCGCAAACAGGCTTCCATAACCCCTGTCCCGGAAGAAGTGGAAAAGAATACTTTATTTTTAGTGTAAAGAAATCTTTGTATTTTTTCTTTAACGCGACCATGCAAAGTAGAGTAATCTTTGGTCCGATGCCCGATCATCGGTGTTCCCATAACCTTCAAAGCGTCCGGATAAACCTCAACCGGACCCGGAATAAAAAGTTTTTTATGCATAATACACTCCATCCTAAAATCTATTTTTTAAAATTTATTTTACTAATCACGATTCCGCTCAAAAGTTTAGGGTAAAAGTCGGTTGATTTCTGGGGCATTCGTTCGCCGGACGCGGCTACGTTTTTAACCTCGTTCATTTTCGTTGAGTTCAATAAAAAAGCCAACTGAAACTTACCCCGACGAACTTCTTTGGCCGCATAGTCAATGTGGCGGGCATATCGGACATTTGTTTGCCGTTCCAGCTTCTTTTTTGTAATCCCGAGCATACCGTCCAGGATGAAAGAATGCAAAATGGTCACATCCAGCCGTTTCCAAATAGAAGAATGTTTTTCTTTAATCACCCGATCCATAACCTTTTCATCCTTCAAAGTCAAAAGAAAGTATTTTTTCACCCCTTTGACCATCAGACCAAAACAATGACTACCGTATCGACCGGCCCGCAAAGCGGCCACCAGCTCCCGCCGGGCAATCTTTTCCCCAGACGGTCCGGAAAACGAAAACTCATCAATATAAAAATGAGGGGCCAGTTTTTTTTCGAGTTTCTTGAAAGAAAACTTCTTTAGCCCGAAAACTAACCGGTGGGTGGGGAAAATCGTCAGCCCGGCCGCGTCCATATTGATAAAAGTCATCATCCGATTCAAGTAAGATTCAGTTCCTTGGCACTTCTTTTTCTGCTTGGCCATTTCGTTCCGGTAATTTACCGCGGTCTCATAACGATGGTGACCGTCAGCGATAAAAATATCTTTCCGGGCCATCACCTGCGCAATCTTCTTGATCAGATTCGGCTGGGTTATCTTCCAGATCCGATGGACTTCGCCGTATTCGTCCCGTGCCTCAAAATCGGCCTTTTTTCTCCCGGTCGCCGAATCCAACACCTTGTTCGTCTGCCCTTCCGGATCGGAATAGAGCATAAATATCTGTCCGGCCGTCCCGCCGACCTGCCTCATCAAGTTCAATCGATCCTGTTTCGGCTTGAGCAGGGTTCGTTCATGAGCGTGCACCCCGCCACTACCGAATCCAGCCAGGCGGCCTAAAGCAATAAAACCCCGACGCGTCCGCCAGATCCCGTTATCCGAGTAAGATTGATTATAAGCGTAGATCGCCGGTTTCTTATCCTGGACAACGACTTTCTTTTTTATCCAATCATTCAGGAACCTGGCCGCCCGGGTATATTTATTATTCCCTTCCCGGTCGCCTTTCAGCTCCTTGCCCTTGATCACCCGAACAATATTATATTTACTTTTGCCGTAATAAACATTCTGCTGTCGCTCATCGATCTTATCATACGGTTGGGTCAGGACCAAGCCGTAATCTTTCATCTTTTTTTTGTTATAGATATAACCACGAAACGGAAACACTTTCGCCATATTGAAACTCCTGTGGCGGGGACAAGCCCCGCAGCTACAGCGGTGTTTGTAGCTACGACCCTTGTGGTCGCCCAAAAACTATTTTTTCTCAAAATAACTGATCAGCTTATCGGCCACGGCTTCGCCCACCCGGGCCTGACCTTCTTTCGAGGAAGCACCCAGATGCGGTGTCAACAGGATTTTATCACCCAGGCCAAGTAAAGGATTATCCGGTTTGACCGGTTCAGATTCATAAACATCGATGGCCGCGCCGGCGATCTTTTCACTCTTGATCGCCTCAGCCAGAGCCGCTTCATCAATGATCCCGCCGCGCGCGCAGTTAACGATCACGGTCGTCGGCTTCATCAAACCCAGCGTCCGACTATTGATCATGTGCTTGGTCTTATCAGTTAACGGAAGATGAAACGAAATGAAATCAGCTGTTTTCAACAGATCATCCAGCTGAGCAACCATCTTGATACCCAGCTTGGTGATCGATTCCGGCACCGGTTTCAGATACGGGTCATAGGCCTGAACAGTCATTCCCAGGCCGATCGCCCTTTTGGCCGTTTCAAACCCGATCCGGCCGATCCCGACCAAACCCAGGTTTTTTTTCCAGAGTTCACGGCCGGCAAACTTTTTCTTCTCCCATTTTCCCTGCTTAACGCTGGCGTCAGCCGCGGACAGTTTCCGGCAAAGAGTAAACATCATACCCAGGGTTAGTTCCGCCACGGAAATGGAACTGGCCTCGGGCGTATTCTGAACTTCGATATTAGCCGCCTTGGCTGCCGCCCGATCAATATTATCCAGCCCCACCCCACCGCGCACCACGATCTTCAGGTTTTTACCCTGCGCGATCACGTCTTTGGTCACCTTGGTTGCACTGCGAACCACCAATGCCTGATAGTTACCAACACACTTTAAAAGCTCGGCCGGCGGAATCCCTTTTTTAGTCTCGACCTTTAACCCCGCCTGGGTCATTTTTTTAACGGCCCCTTCATCCACCGGGTCACAGATTAATACATTTGTCATAAACCCTCCGAAATTTATTTATATATTGGCGTACCTTCGCTCCGAGTCATCTTTTGGTATGCTTTCAGTAAACGCTTGAAAAGCGGTCCGGGTTTTCCATCACCGATCTGACGGCTATCAACCTCGATGACCGGTATTAATTCCGCGCCGGTCCCGGTCAGAAAACATTCGTTGGACCGATAAATATCATCCATGGTAAACGGTTCCGCCCGGAAATCAAAATCCATCAATTCGGCTATCTCGATAACCGTATTACGGGTAATTCCCTCAAGAATCCCCAAATAAGGCGGCGGAGTGTATAATTTCACTTTTTGTTTTCTGGCCTTGAAAATAAAAATGTTATCGGCGGTCGCTTCGCTAACATAACCCTCGTCATTAAGCATGATCCCTTCGTCCGCTCCGGACGAAAACGTTTCGATCTTGGCCATGATATTATTCAGGTAATTAAGCGACTTAACCTGGGCGTTGACCGAATCCGGCCGATTGCGCCGGGTCGCCGTCGAAACAACCTTCAATCCTTTTTCGTATTTTTCCCTGGGATAGAGAGCAATGCTTCCGGCCATGATAACAACCGTACACTTTTTACATTTCCGGGGATCCAACCCAAAATCACCGATCCCCCGACTGACAACCAAACGAATATAAAGATCTTTCAGGCCCGTCCGACGGCAGGTCTCGATGATCAGTTTTTCCATCTCTTTCATCGAATACGGAATTTTCAATAGCATAGAACTGGCCGAACCATACAATCTTCTCATATGTTCCGGTAATTTAAAAACCCGCCCGTTATAAACCCGGATACCTTCGAAAATACCATCGCCATATAAAAAACCGTGATCGTAAGGGGAGATGTGCGCGTCTTTGGGATCTTTATAGAATTTTCCGTTGAGGCAAATGCAAACACTCATAATTCCCTCCGATTAAAACTCAGAGACTATCTCAATAAATTAGCCGCGATCACCAAACGCTGGATCTCGGAAGTGCCTTCATATATTTCGGTGATTCGGGCGTCGCGGTAAAACCTCTCCAGAGGATATTCCTTAGAATAACCGTACCCGCCGTGGATTTGGATCCCTTTATGAGTCACCCGGGTCGCGGTTTCGGAAGCAAAGAGTTTCGCCATGGCGGCCTGTGAACTGTAACGTTGGCCCTGGTCTTTGCACCAGGCAGCACGATGGGTTAGTAAGCGAGCCGCGTCAATTTCTGTCGCCATGTCTGCCAGCATCCACTGAATCGCCTGTAAAGACGCGATCGGTTTGCCAAACTGAACACGTTCTTTTGAATACTTGATTGATTCCTCTAAAGCCGCCCGGGCAATCCCGATGGCCTGAGCCGCGATCCCGATCCGACCGCCATCGAGCGTCTGTAAAGCAATCTTGAAACCAGCGCCTTCCTTGCCCAACAAGTTTTCCTTGGGAATACGACAATTCTCAAAAACCAGTTCGGTCGTCGAAGAAGCGTTGATCCCGAGTTTCTTTTCAACCTTACCGATACTAAAACCCGGAGCCCCCTTCTCAACGATAAAAGCGCTGATCCCTTTAGGTCCCTTGCTTTTATCCGTGATCGCGAAAACCACGGCAATTTCCGCCTGACCGCCATTGGTAATAAAAATCTTTGTGCCGTTAAGAACCCATTCATCCTTTTCTAAAACGGCCGTGGTTTTAAGGCTACTGACATCAGAACCGGCGGATGGTTCGGTGAGTCCATAACAGCCGATCTTCCGGCCGGCGGCCATCGGGGTCAGGAATTTCTTTTTCTGTTCATCGGTTCCATTGGCGGCGATCGGATCGCAGGCCAGAGAACTGTGCGCGGAAAGGATCACGCCGGTACTACCGCAGGCGCGGGAGATCTCTTCGACCACCAGGGCGTAAGAAAGATAATCCATGCCGGCACCACCGTAGGCTTCCGGGAAAGCAATGCCCATAAACCCCAGCTCGGCCATTTTTGAGATGACTTCCGCCGGGTAACGTCCGGTTTGATCCAGTTCGGCGGCGATCGGTTTAATGTTCTTTTCCGCGAATTCGCGGGCGGTTTGTTGGACTAACTTTTGTTCTTCGGTCAGATTCAAGTTCATAACTACAATTTTATTTTCCTTTTTCAGATTGTCAAGATAAAGCGTAAAAAAGTATAAAAATAAATTTACTTTTTTCCTTAAATCACTATAATTATGCTGATGAAGCACAAAATCCTCAAAACCGAACGGATCTACCGGGGCAAAATCTTCAATGTCCTGAGAAGTAAAATCGGTTTTAACCGACCCCGATCGGCAAGCAGGACAAGCCCTCCGACTGGACTCAGGGTGAGCTGGTGGGAGATGGTTGAGCATAACGGCGCCGCGACTATCCTGCCGGTTTTACCGGACCGGCGGGTGATCCTGGTCCAGCAATATCGTTACCCGATCAGAAAGTCCATCTGGGAATTACCAGCCGGCCGGATCGAGCCCGGAGAAACTCCGATGGCCTGCGCCCAACGGGAGATCAAAGAAGAAATCGGGCTAACGGCCCGACGAATGACAAAATTAATCAGCTTTTACAGTACACCCGGTTTTACCAACGAAAAGATCCATATCTTTCTGGCCCGGGGATTGAAACCAGCCCGGGCGACACCGGACCCGGACGAAGATATCAGAACCGGCTGTTTTACCGCCCGGGAGATCAAACAGATGATCAATCAAAAACGCATTGTGGACGCGAAAACTTTAATTGGATTAACATTATGGTTACAGAATCTGATCTAATATTCGGTGAGATCGCGATTAAAACCGGCCTGGTCACGGCCGAGCAAATTGATGAATGCATCAAAATCCAACAAAGTCTGACTGCCTGGAAACCGATCGGCCTGGTCTTGCTGGAAAAAAAATATCTGAGCGAAGAACAACTACAAACTATTATTGACATCCAACGGCGAAACCTGGAGGCGCGGGCGATCCAGGTCCGGCACATCAAGGAAGATAATATTTTCGGCCGACTGGCGGTCAAACTCGGCCTGCTCACGGAACAGGAAGTCGAAGAATGCCTGGGTGTCCAGCTGATGATGCAGGACGATTATTTTTTGCGGCTGGGAGAAATCATGGTCAACAAAGGTTACCTTTCCCAGGATGATGTCGACACGGTCCTGGACTATCAATCAGCTCAGATCATCCATTGCCCGAAGTGCCGAACTAAATATAATGTAATTTTATTCAACCCCGGATCGTCATTTATCTGTTACGAATGCGACAAGGAATTGATCGTTCCTGATTCTTTAAAAGCACTGGACATGTAAAAGCTGAAATTTCTTGACCCCGTTAGAAATGACGATATAATAATATCAGTCGCAAATAATAGATAAACTTGATATACGTTCATTAAAGGAGACCCATCATGGCGTTAACCGGATTGGACATTTACAAAAAATTACCCAAAACAAATTGCGGTGAATGCGGGATCCCGACCTGCTTAGCTTTTGCCATGGCGTTGGCCGGAAAAAAAACTTCTCTCGATAAATGCCCCTACGTTTCAGACGAAGCGAAGGTTTTGTTGGAAAGCGCGTCCGCCCCGCCCATTCAACTGGTCACGATCGGTACCGGCGAACAGCGATTAGAGATCGGTAACGAAACGGTCATGTACCGACATGAGCAGACTTTTTACCATCCAACCGGCCTGGCCGTGGAAATACCTGATAATTTATCCGCTGACGAAATAAAAAAGAAAGCTCAGGAAATTGACAAGTTGATCTTTGACCGCGTCGGCCAGAAAGTCCGGGTGGAATTGATCGCCGTACGCGATCTCAGCAACAAACCGGAAACATTCGCCAACGCCGTGAAAATCATCAGCGAAACAACTCCGCTCGCCCTGGTCCTGGTCAGTTTTAATCCGGCGTCGATCGAAGCGGCCCTGAAAATCTGCGCTGACAAAAAACCGTTGATTTACGCCGCTAACCAGGAAAATCATCAGGCGATGACGGAACTGGCCAAAAAACATACCTGCCCGCTGGGCGTTCTTGGTAAAAATCTGGACGAGCTGGCGGACCTGACCGCCAAGATCAGCGCGGCCGGAATAAAAAATCTGGTCATTGACCCGGGCACGGCTGATCTCAATGCCCGACTGAACGATATCACCCAGATAAGGAAATTAGCCTTAAGGAAAACTTTCCGGCCATTAGGATTTCCGGTCATCACCTTTACACCGGAAAATATGCCGGCCGAAGAAGAACCGATCTATGCCAGTGTCTTCATTGCTAAGTATACCGGGATAATGGTCTTAAAGGGAAGTGTCCCGTGGCAAGTCCTGCCACTGGTAACAATTCGTCTCAATGTTTATACCGATCCACAGAAGCCGATCCAGATCGAATCGAAAATCTACGAAATCGGTAATGTCACCAATACTTCACCGGTCCTGGTGACAACCAATTTCTCCCTGACTTACTTTACGGTCGAACCGGAAGTCGAAGGTAGTAAGGTTCCCAGTTATGTGGTCGTGGTCAATACGGAAGGAATGTCAGTTTTAACCGCTTACGCGGCGGACAAACTGAACGAAAAGATAATCGCCAAAGCTTTAAACGAATTTAAGGTCCAGGATAAAGTTAACCACAAAAAGCTGATCATTCCCGGTTACCTTTCCGCGCTCAGCGGCAAACTGGAAGCAGAAACCGGCTGGGAGATCATGGTCGGCCCGCGTGAAGCTTCGGCGATCCCGAGCTACCTCAAAAATATTTGGGGTAAAGTATCACAGGCCGTGGCTTGAGTTTTACTAACCAAAATTCCGTAGCCCTTGTTCCGATGCCGGTCTGTCCTCGCCCGGAAACAAAGCGCCCCAACGGATAATTTTATGCTACAAGCCATTATTTCAGACGTCCATTCGAATTTTGAGGCTTTCCTGGCGGTCCTGGAGGATATTAAAAGCAAAGGGATCACTGAGATTATTTCACTGGGTGATCTGGTTGGTTACGGACCTAATCCGTTGGAATGCATTATTCTTTCCCTTGAATATAATGTTCGGAACCTTTACGGCAACCACGAGTTGGCCCTTTTCAAAAATAAAACTAATTTTAACCCCACCGCCCAGCAGGCGATTAACTGGACCAAACAGGTCATCAAGAACAACCAACGTCACCCGAGGATCAAATCTTTTTTCGACAGTCTGGAATATGAATACAAAAAAGACGACATCATCTACACGCACGGCTCCCCGAAAGGCGTCATCGATGAATACGTCATCAAAAAGGAAGATTTCTTTAAATTAACCACGGAAGTCAAAAAAAACCTGAAGGCTAATTTTGAACTGGTCGATCGCATTGGTTTTATTGGTCACACGCATATTCCTTATGTCTGCACTTCTGATTTGTATCTCATTCACCCGGAATGGCAGGAATATCAACCCTATCCGCTGTTGCCGGGCACAAAAACACTGGTTAACACCGGTTCCGTTGGCCAGCCCCGGGATAATGATCCTCGGGCTTGTTATGTCACGTTTGACGGAAAGACAATTACCCATTACCGGGTAAAATATGGCGTGGAAACAACGGTCAAGAAAATTCAGGAAAACCTGGCTCTGCATAAGAATCTCTGGGTAAGATTACGCAAAGGAATTTAAGTTATCCAACCGCCTCCGACCACCAAGTCACCCTGATAAAAAACCACTGCCTGACCCGGGGTGACGGCGAATTGCGATTCTTCAAATTCAACCCGAACCTTATCCGCTCCCTCAACAGCGCTCACCCAAGCCCGGGCTGGTTTATGTTGATAACGGATCTTGGCTTCAACTTTTAAGGTCTCCCCGGCGGCCAGATCGGGAATACTTATCCAGTTTACCTGAGCCGCCATTAAACTTTTCCGGGCCAAATCCTCTTTACTGCCAATAATAACCGTATTCGTTTCCGGAACGATCCTTATTACGTAGGCCGGTTTCCCCAACGCGATCTTTAAGCCGTGCCGTTGACCGATAGTGAACAACTGGTAACCGGGATGCCGACCCAGCACCTGACCGCGAAAATCCTTAATTTCCCCTTCTTTAATCCGGTCCGGAAAGCGTTTTTTTAAAACTTGCCCGTAATTATTATCAGGCACAAAACAGATCTCCTGACTGTCCAGTTTATTCTGGACCGGAATGTTTATTTTTTTTGCCAGGTCCCGGACCTGTGATTTGGTAAACTCGCCTAAAGGAAAGTTTATTCGGCTAAGCTGGGACTGGGTCAGTGAAAAAAGAACGTAAGACTGGTCTTTGGTCCCATCCAACCCCTTCTTTAATATGTAACGATCATCCGCTTGACTCACCCGCGCGTAATGACCGGTCGCGATCGCGTCCGCGCCGATCTTCTTAGCGTAATCCAGCAGACGCCCGAATTTCAGATCCTGATTACATCGAATACAGGGATTCGGGGTCCGGCCGGCATCGTATTCCCGGCAGAAATAATCGATCAGCTTTTCAAACTCCGCCTTAAAATCGAGTACAAAAAACTCTATCCCGAACTTTTCGGCCACACTCTGTGCGTCTTTGGCGTCAAAAATACTGCAGCAGGCCCGTTTCCGGGGCGCTGATTTTTCCAGACAGGTGCCCAAGCTCATAAAAAGTCCGGTCACCTCGTAACCCTGCTCTTTTAATAGGTAAGCGGCCACGCTGGAATCGACTCCCCCGCTCATGGCCACCACCACTCGTCGCTTCTGGCTATTCATAGGCCTGTATTTTACAATCTCTCCAGATCATTTCAACTATTCTTCGAAAAAAATAAAAATCAGGTAAACCAGCTGAAGGGTTGCGCCGATATACTCATCAGTAACCGAGGCTAATAATTTATTTAACGGTCTTTATGACTGCATCCGAAAAGAAAAAAGTCAATTTAACCCGCCACTTCTACCATCTGCTTAAACCCTATTGGAAATCTTTGTCCATCGCCTGGCTATGCGCCATCCTGGCCGAAGCCATTCAAGTCGCCACCCCCCTGTTCGTGCGAGGCGGCATCGCGGCGATTGAAATGAAAAACGCCAAGCTACTCATGACCCTGGCCATCATTCTTTTAGCGATCCATTTAATTGGCGTGGTCTTTCGCTTTGGCACGACTTATGCCGGCCATATCGCCGGCTACGGGTCAGTGGTTGATATTCGATCCAAACTTTACAGCCATTTTCAACGGCTTTCTCTTCAGTTCTACCAGGACCGCAAAGTCGGCGACCTGATCAGCCGGACTATCCGGGATACGATGATGTTTGAACAATTCATTGCCCACGCTTTTCCCCATTTTGCCCGCTGTGTCCTGCTGGTTGGCGGATCCATGATCATTCTGTTCATCATCAACTGGAAACTGGCGATGATCAGTCTGATCCCGATCCCATTTTTGCTTTTCTCGCTGTTGGTTTTTTCCAAGCACATTATCGCTCAATACCAAACCCTGCATGAAACATTGGGTAATATTTCAGCCCGTTTGCAGGAAAATTTATCCGGCATGCAGGTCATTCAAGCCTTCACGCAAGAGGACTACGAATTAGAAAGATTCAAGCAACAGAATGTCGGATTTTTAAACACAGCCAAAAAAGCTATGGTGATCATTGGTATCTGGTTACCACTGACCGGTCTGCTGGCCTCCCTGGGTACCATCCTGGTACTCTGGTTCGGCGGGAACCAGATCATCGCCGGCCAGATGCCCATCCGTGACCTGATCGCATTCTTTTTATATCTCGGTTTTGTCT
>DAOWBV010000209.1 GCA_030633885.1 Planctomycetota bacterium | reverse complement strand
TTCTTTTACCAAGATGTTCAATATTGCCGGTTGGCGGGTCGGTTGGGTGGCCGGTCGGGCCGAAGTGGTCCGGGCAGTTGGTCAGTTGAAGACTAATCTTGATTCCGGTTTGTTTGTCGCTTTTCAGAAAGCCTGCAGTTTAGCTTTAAAGAAAGGTAATCCTGCCGTGCGCAAGATCCGCAAAGTTTATCAAGAACGCCGGGATATTCTTGTGGACGGCTTGAATTCATTGGGGTGGAAGATAAAAAAACCGCAGGCGACGTTTTATCTCTGGGTGGAAGCGCCGGGAGATTTCACTTCCATTGAATTATGTGAACACCTGTTGAATAAACATTACATCAGTACTATGCCGGGAATCGGTTTTGGTCCGCAAGGCGAGGGGTATATCAGGTTCGCGTTGACCCAGGATAAAAAAAGGATTAAGCAGGCGATAGAGCGCTTGAAAAAATTCTAATTGATGACTAAAAAAAAGACAAGAATATTACTCGGAACAAAGAATCAAGGAAAGGTCCGGGAGATCAAAAAACTTTTACGTGGTTTTCCGATCAAGTTTATTGACCTGAAAAAGTTCAAGGATATACCGTCCGTTAAGGAGAATGGACGGACTTATCGGGCCAACGCGGGCAAAAAGGCCCTGACCTTGGCTCGAATGACCGGCGAGATCGTCATGGCGGAAGATTCCGGGATCGAAGTCAAAGCACTGGGGTGGCGGCCGGGTATTTATTCAGCCCGTTATTCAGGCCGAGGGGCGACGGATGTCAGGAATAATGCCAAACTGCTCAGGGAACTGAACGGTTTGCCGGTTTCGAAAAGGCAGGCCCGGTATCGCAGTGTGGTCGTGCTGGCCAGGGCCGGGCGGGTGCTCATGGCCAGCCAGGGGAGTTGTCGGGGACGGATCGAGACTGAACTTAAGGGCCGGAACGGGTTCGGTTATGACCCGCTTTTTATTCCCGAAGGATATAAAAAAACATTTGGTCAGTTACCGATCAAGATCAAACACCGGATCAGCCACCGGGCCCGGGCGTTACGGCAGTTTAAAAAGAAGTTGATTTATGTTGACTTTTTTCGAAAATAATATAAAATTGGTCATAACTTTTAATGAGGTCTTGGCTTATGGCAGAGAAATTTATAGGTGACGGCATTACTTTTGATGATGTTTTGATCGTTCCGGCCAGATCCGATGTGGTGCCGACGGAAGCCAATACCACTACGCTTTTTTCCCGTAATATTAAGCTCGATATTCCCATCTGCTCCGCGGCCATGGATACTGTCACCGAATCAAGCCTGGCGATCGCGCTGGCCCAGGAAGGCGGGATCGGGATCATCCATAAGAATATGGATAGTGATCAACAGGCCCGCGAGGTAAACAAAGTTAAACGGTCGGCCAGCGGGGTGATCCTTGATCCGATCTGCCTGCCGCCGAACGAAACCACCGGCACGGCCCGCAAGATCATGGCTGAACATCATATTTCCGGTATCCCCATCGTGGTCGCCAATAAGAAATTGGTGGGGATCCTGACTATCCGTGACCTGAGATTCCAGAAATCCAAGACCAAAAAGATCGCTGAGGTGATGACCAAAGATAATCTGGTCACCGCGACCGTCGATACGACTTTGGATAAAGCCAAGCAGATCCTCCACAAAAACAAGGTGGAGAAATTGTTATTGGTGGATAAGAATTATATTCTCAAAGGTTTGATCACGATCAAAGATATCAACAAGACGCTGCAATTTCCCCGCGCCTGCCGTGATAAATTCGGTCGTTTGCGGGTTGGAGCCGCAGTCGGAGTCAAAGATCTGGACCGGGTGGCTAAACTAATCGAGAATGATGTGGATGTGTTGGTGGTCGACACGGCGCACGGTCATTCGGCAAATGTGATCGAGGCCGTGAAGGAGATAAAAAAACAGTTCAAGATAGAAGTCGTGGCCGGTAATGTGGCGACTGGTGAAGCCACCCAGGCGTTGATCAAAGCGGGCGTTGATGCGGTCAAGGTCGGGATCGGGCCGGGCTCGATCTGTACCACCCGGATCATTGCCGGGGTCGGGGTCCCGCAGATCAGTGCCATTATAAATTGCGTTAAGATTGCCCGCAAATATAAGATCCCGGTCATTGCTGACGGCGGGATCAAACATTCCGGTGACATTACCAAGTCCCTGGCGGCCGGGGCGCACGTGGTGATGATCGGCGGACTTTTTGCCGGCGTGACCGAAAGTCCCGGACATAATTTTTTACATAAAGGACGTCCTTATAAAGTTTACCGCGGGATGGGTTCTGAAGGGGCCATGGTCAAGGGCAGTAAAGACCGTTACGGCCAGAATGACATAATCAGAAAAGATAAATTAGTTCCCGAAGGCGTGGAAGGCCAGGTACCGGCCAAAGGTTCGTTAAGTGATTTTGTTTATCAGTTGGTCGGCGGCGTCCGGGCCGGGATGGGTTATTGCGGTGCCCGGACCATCGAAGAACTGCGTGTCAAAGCTAATTTCATCAAAATTTCATCCGCCAGTTTGAAGGAAAGTCATCCTCACGATATTATGATCACCAAGGAATCACCGAATTATTGGGTGGAATGATTGCAATGAATTCCCTCCGTTTAAAATACTTTCTGCTGATCGTTATCTCATTTTGTTTTTCCGCTTGTGATGGTTCGCTGAATAATCCCTATAAATTATCTGAACGCGGCGAGAATATTTTTTATAGCTCTTTTGGTACTCCTCCTCCCAAGCATCTCGATCCGGCTATTTCCTATGGTGCTGACGAATATAGTTACATCTGTAAGATCTATGAGCCGCCGCTTGATTACCATTACTTGAAACGTCCTTATCAGTTAGTTCCTTTGACAGCCGAGAAATTGCCGGAACCGCAATATTTTGACACGTTCGGTAAACAGCTGCCGCAAGATGTTGATCCGAAGGAAGTGGTCAAGGCGGTCTATGAAATTAATATTAAACCGGGGATCATGTACCAAAACCACCCCTGTTTTGCT
>DAOWBV010000130.1 GCA_030633885.1 Planctomycetota bacterium | reverse complement strand
CGATTGAAAAATGATATCAGCCGGGCCATCAAAAACTTCTCCCGGTCAAAAAAACCAGACGATCAAAGCGACGAGGAAACCGTTGCCCTGTTTTACGGCATCCCGATCTATTCGAAAAATCTTATTTTCGTGGCCGATACCAGCGGCAGTATGACCGCTCCGGATGAATCAGGCACCCCGCGGATAAGGATCCTGCGTAAGGAACTGGCCGGTGTCGTGAAGGGATTAGCTGATGATGTCAAATTCAATATTATCGTCTTTAATGACGACGCCACACAATGGCAAACCAAACAGGTTCCGGTCAAACAATATAAAAAAGCCGCTTTGGCCTGGATCGAAAAAAACGTTGAAACCATCAGGCCCGGTCAGTTTAAAGGACACACCAATCTTTACAGCGGATTAACCCTGGCTTTGAACATCACCCAGACCTCTAAAAAAGAAGTTAAACTTGTCCCGACCGGTCAGGTCAGTTCCAAAGCGGGGGTCGATACGATCGTTATTATCTCTGACGGCCGCCCGGACAGAGGTACTTATATCAGCATGGATGAAATCCGGTCGGTCGCCCGCACTTTAAACCAGACCCTTCAGATCAAAATCAATACTATCGCCATCTCGATCCCGGAAAATATTGCGGAATCCGACTTTTTGAGAAAATTAGCCGAAGAAAATAACGGTACTTACATTAATAAAAAATGACCGATTAAATGAGTTTACTAGTATCCACCCGCCGGAAAAAGAATCAGAAAACGAAGCAATTAATCCTTCCGGAACAACCTGATAAATTGAAGGCGGCAGTAGTCATGAAAAAGTTATTGTTTGAATCGTTGGCGATCATGTTGGCGGTATTCGTTTTCGGGGCTTCGGACTTGCTGTCCCAGGAAAGGTTTGAGGACGATCGTCCCCGGGAAAGAGGCGCTTTTGAGGAAGAATTTTTCGATGAAGAAAGCGAAGAAATCAGTCTTGATGATGCCAAAGACTTCCTGGAAAAAAATGATCCGGGCCGGTTGAGCACTTCGATAATTCCCTGGTCCGATAATTTCAGAAATGAAATCCGCTTAATCCGAATAATCAGTGCAATCGAACTAACCAGTTAATCAATGAAACCAGCCCGTCCCGTGTTCCGATTCCATGAGTCGGAATTATACGGGGTGGATCATTTCGTAATGATCACCCTCAACGGTTTGGTCGCCCGCCTCAGAAAAAGAATCGCGAAACAGGTATCGATCTCTTTATTATTCCAGCTACCGTCTTTCTGCTGATTGGCCAACAAGTAATTGGCGCCCTCGGCATACCAGTCATGCTGACCGAAAGATTTTGTTTCCGCCAGCATGCCAACCCGCTCCAACGCGTAAAGATAATAATAGTGGTGTTTTTTGGGATTTGTGTATTTGACATTCTTCGTCACCGTAAAATTATCCGCCAGCCAGCTCAGTCCTCTTTTAATACTCGCATCCTTTTTTATCTTCTTCTTCAGATAAAAATTATAAATACACAGGCAGGCCGCCCCGCCGGCGGTCATCGAACCATAAGAGGCAAAACCGGGCGGAGGGTTCACCGACGGCAGTTGACCGGGCTGGGCGCCGGTCTGACCCCTAGGCGCATAATTCCAGCCGCCATCCGCGGTCTGCGAGACCACCCACCACTGCTTGGCCTTGCGTAAAACGTCTTTTGGAATAACTATCCCCGCCTGCAGGCAAGCCCGTAACCCCAAGCTCGCGTATTGCGAATTAGAATTATCTCCTTTCGCCGGCCCTTTCCGCTGGGCTTTAATCCTGATCCTTTTGATACTTTTGGTGCCGGAAGTTTTTTTCTGCTCAGGCCGGGACGTTATGATCTCAGCTTCCTCCACCTTGGTCGGCCGGCCGTAATCCCATTGTCCGTTCTGGCACTGGTTATCGACCAGAAACTGAGCGCAATTACGCAGATGCTCCTGATACTTTTTCCGGTCCAGCGCTTCCAGCGCCATCGCCCGGAGTGCTACATGATAAGTTAAATCCAATTCATTGCTCAGAACCTTTTGCAACAAACGCTTAAAAGCGGGTTCATCCTGCATACCAGCATGGATCAAAGTATAAAGTATCAACTCATCAGTCCGGACCGAGTGCTTATTTTTATGATAATCGGTCAGCGTCATTTTTAAAGGTTTAACAATTTCTAATAGCACTTTAGCTCCCCGATTGATCGCCGCGTCCACTTTGGCCGGACTCACCTTTGACTCGCCCGGGTCTTTTTTATTTTTCGCCAGCGCCGGCAACGCCAGAAAAAACACTCCCATGATAACTATCAGTACCAATAATTTTTTGTATTTCATCAGGTCACTTTCCTTTTTCAACTCCGGACGAGCCCGGGATTAACACAGATCCGTCATCCGGAGACGGTTTTTTCATTTCAAATATCGCCAACACCGGAAAATGGTCCGACCCGCCCGCTTTGACTACCTGCGAGTTCAAACAACGCAATTCCGGTGAATATAAAATATGGTCGAACCTCTTTTTCAGCGTGATAATGCTCACTTTCCACCGCCAAGTGTTCGACTTGCGATCGAATTCCGCCAGCGCGTTGATAAATCCCTGGTCAAACACCCACTCCACCGCGCTGCTGGAAGTCCCCTCATTGAAATCACCCAACACCAGCGTGGGCATATCTTTTTTCAGTAACGGCAAAAGTTGCTTAATCTCATTCAGGCGCGTCTTCTTGGTCGAAAAATAAGAACCAACGCTAAAACTACCGTGTTCATTAAGCGCCGGATGCAAATGCACACTCAAAATCTGCACCGGACCGATATCAGTCTCCGCCTCGTAGATCCAGCCGGCAAACCAACCGCCCTCCGGCCGAACGTATTTCAGATCCCGGAACGGTTTTTTGGACAGGATCGCCTGTCCACCCGCGCCCCCGGCGTGCCGGAACTTCATGTAAGGATACTGCCGGCCTAATTGATCCTTCAAAAAAAATTCCCAACGCGGGGTCGTCTCCTGCAAACAAACCACATCCGCGTTAAATAACCGTAACACCTCCAGCGTTTTATTTGCCGCCCCCATCCCATAATTAACGTTCCAGGTCAAAACCTTCACGTGCGGACCGGTCAGCGTCTCCGGCAACCGCAACGGAGCCGAGCAGGTCAGGATCGCCCCCGTCACCAACCCCATCAGCATCACAATCAATAAATAACGTAATATTTTATTCATGGTGCAGTTAAAAGTCTACGAAAAAAAGTCTCCCCTCCCTCTTGCCCCCCCTGCCTGCCTCGCCGTCAGGCGGGTTGGCGGGGTAAAATGGGAAAGGTCAAGTAAGGATGAAGTAATCCTCACATTATAATATAATTGAAATATCGGAAAATCACCGCTACTCTAATTATAATGTAATTTTTGGTGTGGTCAAGCAAAATGAACACATAACTTATGACACTTAAAGTGTGTCATAAGTTATAAGTGTGAATTTTATCCAGCACTTTCTATCAAAGTGATTAAGCACCCAAGAAAGTGCTGGATCCCTATAATTTCCTATGCGATCAGGCAAAATACATCAGGGTCGAAATGTGCCGGGAACGTCCCTTTCATACTTAAGATGGATAGCAAAATGGACCGGGCAGGTACAGATCTGGCCGAACCCGAACATCATCCGGTAAGGGCAGTCACTCTGTTTTTCGGTATTGAGAAACAATACGTTTTTTCCGTTCGCCCAACGCACCTCGCACATTTTCCGATCCCCGCACTTCCGGGAAGAAAGGCAGGAAAAATCATACGGGCATTTGTCGGCTTCCAACATAATCTCATCAGGCACGCGATATTCCATGGCCATTGCGCTCTCCTTAAACCATGAGGTCCTTATGTCTTCCTAACCTTTTTAGCATAAATATCAGCGAAATGCAAGCCCGAAATAACCGGCGGATAAAATTAGATCTCAGATGAAATATCAGAGTATCAAAAACCGACCAGGGTCAAGATGAGGTTCAGGATGATGAAATCGTGGACTAATGATCCGGAAAGCAATAAGACAAAAAAATGAAGACTAATCAAACCGCCCCGGTACCGGATCGGAATTAAGCGGAAACAAAAAGTTTATGATCTGTTTTTCTTGACGCTAGATAACTTTCTAGTCCTGAATTAATTTTTTAGACTTGCATTACCTGATTTCTGAGGTATACTTATCAGTAGTAGACACCAAAAGGTATTTTACCAACATTTCATACCTAAAAGGAGGTATTTATGAAACAGGTCTTAAGATATGGACTGCTGGCTATTATTCTGGTTCTGTTAACCGGCTTAGTTTCACTCGATTCTCTGGCTGACAACCAAAAAGATAAAGACAAAACATCGGCTAAAACACCTGAAAAAGTTAAAGCGGAATGGATCAATACCCTGTTGAAAAAATTAAAAGACAAAGATCTCTGGGTCCGGGTGGAAGCGATCAAAAAATTAGGTGACACGAAAGACCGCCGGGTAGCCCGGTCCTTACGCAAGGCCCTGAATGATGAAAGCCTGGATATTAATGTCGAAGCCCTGCGCGCCCTGGAAAAGATCGGCGATCGGGAATCATTCCGGCTCCTCCGTCAGGCGTCAATTTTATACGACGTTAAAGCCCTCCGTTTCTACTCCCTGCGCGCGGCCGCCAAACTGGACCCGGAAAAAACCCGCACCTATCTGGAGGATAACCTTCACAGTCAGTTCCCCAACACCCGCCGGAACAGCGCCGAAGCCCTCGGCCACCTCTTCAGCGTTACCGAAAACTGCGATAAGGATTCGGTCAAAAAATTAATTGCCATTCTGACCAAAGAAAAAGACCCGGTCGTCAAAGAAAAGATCGACGCGTCCCTGCGCAAAATGACGAACGCTTCGTTTAAAGAAACGCAAAAAAAATGGTTGGAGTGGTGGCAGGAGAACAAAAAAGATATCGGCGCCCCGGCCAAGATCAAAGTCGTTGTCAGCGGCCAAGGTAAGACCCCGTCCAAAAACCTCAGTCCGAAAGCAAAAGAGAAATTAGTCGCCAAGAAAAAAGCCGAAAAAAAATTCAACGCTTTTCAAGATAAGAAAATATTGGACAAAAAGCCTGCGGATGAAAAGATAGCCGTTTATTTCACCGCCCGCACGTCTACAGGCAAAAAATTAGCCGTCGACGCCTTCGGCAACGGCAATCAGAAAATACTCACAGCCGTTGAGGACGCCTTGAACTGGTTGGCCCGACATCAGGAAAAAGAAGGCTTTTGGGATTATGACGGTTATACCAAACATTGTTCCAAATCCAGTAAGGAAACAAAACGCATAAAAAAAAGTCATGATATTGCCGTTACCGGCCTGGCCCTGCTCGCCTTTCTCGGCGCCGGCCATACTCATCAGCCCGGCCAGCAGATAAGCGACGGGTTACCCTCGGGCGGGAAATATAAACCCAATGTCGAACGCGCCTTGAAATGGCTCCTCAAAGTCCAGAAAGATGACGGCTCATTCAGCGCACCCGGCTCGCTCAGCAGTCAGAAGATCAATATGTTCGATCAAGGCCTCGCCACCCTGGCCATCTCCGAAGCTTACGGGATGACCGGTGACCCCAAACTCAAAAAACCGGTCGAAAAAGCCATCCGTTTTATCTCCTGGGCCAAAAACAGAGACCGCGTCTGGCGTTATCGGCCCCAAGGTGGCGATAACGATACCTCGGTCGCCGGCTGGCAAATCTTCGCCCTGAAATCAGCCAAGGCCAGCGGGATACCGGTGAAACGCGAGATCTTTGTCGATTCCTCCCAGTGGCTGGATGATATGACGGCCGCCAAAAGCGGCAAGGTCGGTT
>DAOWBV010000172.1 GCA_030633885.1 Planctomycetota bacterium | reverse complement strand
CTGAGTTAACCGAGAAGGTAAAAAAAAGAACCGGGAAAGCAGAAGAGTTGCAAATAAAAGTCGGCGACCTGGTCAACCAGATCCAGAAGGAAATCGCCGAAAAAAGCGCTTACCTTGACCAGATCAAACAACGCAATGACGAAATCGTTTCATTAACCGGCCAGGTTACCGAATTAACTCTGAAGAACAGGGAACTCCACAGCAATATCACGGCCTGGCAGGAAAAAGTCGGCAAGATATCTTCAACCCAATCTGCCAACGTTACCGATTTAGCCAACGCGGAATCCAAAATAAACCAATTGAGCGCGGAACTTAAAGAATCAGCCTCCCTCAGACTGAAAGCGGAAAAAGCGGCCGAAGAAACCTATCACTACCAAAAACGATTGCAGGACGCTTTGAATAAGAGCAGCCTGCTGAACGAAGAGGTCACCACCTATCGTTCAAAAAGCAACGAAACCGCTTCCCGTTTGGCCATCACCGAACGGGAATTAAACCGGAAGATATCGAATTTGACCGACAACCTCCAGAGCGTTAACCGCGAAAAATTGGATTACCTGAACCAATTAAAAATGTCCCATGACCGGATCCAGGCTCAAACGAACGAACTCAACCGGATAACTAATAAAAATGATTCCCTGACCAAGGACCAACAGCTATTAAACTTAGAAGTAACTCGCCTGACTTCTGAAAAAGATAAATATTTTAAGTCTCTATCCAAGATCAACAAACGTTATAACGATTTATCCAAAACCAACAGCACGCTGAGCGAAAAACTGATAAAAACCAATCGAGACATCAAGTTTTACAGCGACCAGATTAACCGGCTGAAAGAAGAAACTGATTCCCTGAGCCGTCAATCCACTAATCTGAATCAACAGATCGCTCAACTGCATAAGGAAAACACTGAGCTGACCCGGCAATCCCGCCGGAACTCCGAAAAAAACGATCAGTTAACCAGTCAGCTGAATACCGTTCAGGACCGGGTCAGCACCCTAAGCGGAGAAAACACTGCCCTCCGAAAAACAAGTCTGGAGCAACAAAAAAGCTGGCAGAAAAAAAACGAGGCGTTTACCGCGGAAACAAACCAGTTGAAGCGTGGAAAAAATACTTCTATCAGTCTGGCCGCCCAGTTGCAAAATAAGGTTCAATCTCTGACTCAGGAAGTTTCATTACTTCAGAAAAAAAATGAGTCCCTGGAAACAAACATTAAAAACCTTCAGACCTCTATGCACCAGACCAGTACCCGGACAGATAAACAGGCAACCACCCTGGTCGAGGCGAATCAGAAACTGGCCCAACTGCGCCAGATCGAAAACAAACAACGAACCCAGATCAAAGACTTAGCCGAAAAAGTCGCTTCTTTAGGGTCAAACTTTACGGCATTAGAACAAAAAAATACTTTCCTAACCAAAGACAATGAAGATAAAACCGTTTACTTAAATGAAATGCAGTCTGTTATGGGGCAGAACACCAAACTATTCACACAGGAAATTGACGAACTCAAAACAAAAAATACCCGACTCCAGCAGACGATCCGGAATTTACAACTGGAAATTGATGTTCAGGTCAAAGAAAAAGCAAAAGTCTATATTCAAGAACTGGAAAAAGTAAAAAAGGACGCCTCCAACCAGAAGAAAGTGATCAAAAAATTGCACTGGTCACTCGCATTCCTCTATCAAAAAACGGCTTCGACCCGGGAAGCGCTCAAAGAGTACCAAACCCTGCTCCAGTTGGACCCTTCTGATTATCGACCCTATTATCAGATAGGCCGCATTCATGAAACGCAATCAAAAAAACCTCGCCAGGCGATCGCCGCTTACCAAAAATACCTGGCTGCCATTAAGAACCTACCCAATAATCCGCCGGCTCCTTACCCCGATGAAGCCCGGACCAAACAAATGATCGACGAACTGCAGAACCTACCGGCGGAAAAACAATAATCTGCCCTCCCGACTTCACTTAATAAGAACACAAAGAAACTTTATATGTTTACCCCGAAACTGCCGATAATAATAGAGGTGGTTTCATAAGTCTCATCTTTATTTAAAAGGTAAATTTATGCGGAAAAAGTCTCTTGTATCCTTCCTGTGTGTTACCTTGACATTATTCGCTTGCCTGACAGTCAATTTCCGGGCTCAGGATGACATACCCAAAACAACTTCCGGTGAGAAAAAACGTATCTCCTTGTATTTTAAAGACGCCGACCTGCGGGACGTCCTCCAAATGGTCTCTGATGAATGCGGTGTCAATATCGCCCTCGGCAAAGATATCCAGGGAACCGTCACCGTTAATCTTAACGACGTCACTGTCTCAGAAGCATTAAAGTCTATCTTGAGCATCAATCATTATAATTATGCCATTGAAAACGATATTATCGTCATCACCCCTGGAAGTATGTCCCCGAACACAACCAAAATTTTCACGCTGGAACACGTCGACGCCACCACTATGCAGGAAATCATGCAAACTAAATTATCGCCGACCGGCCAGATCCTGCCCTTCATCCGCGGTCGGGGCATCGGTGCCGAAAAAACAAAAAAACGTTCCAATGTTTTAATTATCACCGCTACCCCCGGCAAGATCGAAGAATTAAGCGCCCTGATAAAAAAACTCGATGTCCCTTTGCCTCAAGTTTCAATTAAAGTCCGTATTCTGGAGGCAAACCTGGATGCCTTAAAAAAGATCGGTGTTGATTGGAACGTTCAACTCCGCAACCAGCTCTCCGCGAAAGATGACTCCTTCAAAGCGGGGATCTTATCCCATGATGATTTCAAAGCCATCGGCAAACTTATCGACACCAAAAAGCCCCATATAAAAACCCTGGCTGATCCCCTGATCACCACCCTGGATAACCAGGAAGCGGAAATTGTGATTGGAGAAGTGATTCCGGTCCCGACCTACATTTTTAACGATCAGCGCGGCGCCTGGAAGATCACCGGCTATGAAGATAAGAATGTCGGCATCACCCTCCGGATAACCCCTCATATTACCCCCGGCCAGAATATCCTGATGACAATCAAACCGGAAGTCAGCGAGATCATCGGCTGGGTGGTCGGGCCGTCAGGCAAAAACGAAAAACCGATTATCTCCATCCGGAAAGCCAACACCCAGGTCCGGGTTAAAAATAATGACAGTTTAGTGATCAGCGGCTTGACCAAAGACATGAATATCCAACAGGAATCCAAGGTACCATTGCTGGGCGATATCCCCATCCTGGGCTACTTTTTTCGATATAAAAGAATGCGGAAACAAAAAACCGACCTGCTTATTTTTATCAGCCCGGTAATTCTGCCCGAAAAGGAAGGCCGGAAACTGACCCGGTTAGAAGAAAAAAGATGGAAGCTCGAACAAGATTTAATGACTTCTAAAAAGCACCAGCAATAATTAGTCAACCGGCCTCATTTCCGACCAGTTAGTTCCGCGCGCCACATCAACTTTTAACGGCACCTTCAACTGAACGCAATCTTCCATTTCTTTTCTGACTAACTTAACAATCTCGCCCTCTTCTTTTTCAGGCACCTCGAACACCAATTCGTCGTGCACCTGCAAGATCATCCTGGCCTTCAAATCTGATTTTCTTAGAGCCTGATGGATATTAATCATAGCCACTTTCATAATATCCGCCGCCGTGCCCTGAAGAGGTGAATTAATGGCCGTGCGTTCGGCAAAGTTCCGGATAGTCATATTCGGACTGTTAATATCAGGCAACGGCCGGGGCCGCTTAAAAAGAGTGAAGACTACGCCCTCTTTCCGCGCCTTTTCTATCACCCCTTCAATGTAGGATCTCACATCCGGATACTGACTGAAATAATTGTCAATATACGCCTGGGCTTCCTGGTAGCTGATCTTCAGCTCCTTGACTAAACCGTGCGCGCTCATGCCGTAAATGATCCCGAAATTGATCACTTTGGCCACCCGCCGCATCTCAGCGGTCACCTCATCGGCCGAAACATTAAAGATCTCTCTGGCCGTATGGGTATGAATATCCCGGCCATTTTTGAAAGCGTCGACTAAAACTTTATCCCGGGAGAAATGAGCCAGGATCCTCAAT
>DAOWBV010000018.1 GCA_030633885.1 Planctomycetota bacterium | reverse complement strand
AGTTTTTTTAATTCTGCCGGCCAAGTGGCGCCGACTACCGCACCGAGACTGCTGTATTGTTGACGACCGGTTAACGGTTGGCCCCAGTTGACTACCCGCCGGGCCACGGTTTCATAAAATTTCTGGCCATTAGCCAGTGTTTTATCCTGAAAGTCCCGGGAGCCGGGGTTGGAAGTTTTGACCAGGACAAATAACCCCTGTCCGTTTCGGGATGCTAATTGGATGAACGGTTGCAGACTATCAGTTCCTAACAAGGGGTTAACCGTGATCGCGTCAATGGATGAATTTCCCAGATAGGCTTCCGCGTAGGCCTGAGCGGTCGAAGGAACGTCTCCGCGTTTTACGTCGGCAATGACCATTAGTTTTTTCTTTTTCGCGTAACTGATGGTATCGAAAAAAGATTTTAATCCCCAGGGACCGTATTTTTCATAAAAGGCGACTTGCGGTTTAACGCCGACCACTTGCCGGTGAACGATATCAATGATGGCTTTATTAAAGCGGGTGATCACCGCGGCGGCTTGGCGGGGGTGCCGGGCTGTTTTTGGTTTGAAAGCAGTCGGGATCAGGTCCAGGCGGGGATCCAGCCCGACAATAATGCAAGTCTTTTTCTGCCGGATGACTTTAACCAGTCGGTCAGCAAAGTTTTTCATAATTCCGGATATCTTAACATAAAAAGAAGCGCGTTGTCAAAACTATTATACCGGAGTGAAATTAAGAATTCAGCAGTTGATTCAACTGTTTTTTGACGTTTATTTTTTTTTGGCCAGTTGATCGAGTGGCTTTAATAATATTTTTGATAATTTGATATTGGCGGAAAGTGAATATTGTCGGTTTCGTCCGATTCGAAGTTAAATTCAGTCCGGTTATTTTTAAAATCCTTTGTTTTAACCGGGCAATACCCTGGCCGGTCAGGGCGGAAAGGTGAATCGGTTTGCCGGGCAGGAATTCCCTTCGAAAATTTTTAGGATGAGGCCGGTCGATTTTATTGATGACCGGGATGAACAGTTTGTTTTTCAGAAGAGCGAGTAAATCCAGATCCTGGTTTCGAGGCGGTCCTGAGCCGTCAAAGAGTAACAGGGTCAGGTCCGTTTGTGTGAGCTGACGCCGGGTTTCGGCCATACTCATTTTTTCGATCACGTCACCTTTTATTTTTTTGCCGGTCAGTCCGGCGCTGTCAATTATCCGAAAAGGGATTTCATTCAGGACGATGGTTTCTTCAACCGGGTCCCGGGTAGTGCCGGGTCGGTGGTGTGTAATGACCCGTTCCCGGCCGACCAGATAATTAAAAAGGGTGGATTTACCCGTATTGGGTCGACCGGCCAGCAGTATCGTTTTCGGGTGGTTCAGGGCTAAGCCAAGGGCGGCGGTTTTCAGTAAACGTTTTAGTTCCGATCTGATCGCATCGCTCGATTTGTTTTTCAGTTTTTTGATCTTATCAGACAGAGCGCCTTGATACTGGGCGAGGAATATTTCCGTAGCCAAGGGGGTGCTGGCGGAAAGCAGGCCGGCCAGGGCTTCCTGTTGAATACGATCAAGCCCGCTTGACTGTTGTCGGGTCGGCCGATTTGATTTTCCGGTCAGCTCAATCAATTGACGGGGTAAAATTTGCCGTGCTCCCCGGCGGGTCAGGCAGCGGATGATTCGGCGCGCGCTGATCAGGCCGCCGTGGGCATTGATCTCAATTGTTTCCAGTCCGCTCAAACTTTTTCGCCCGGGTGTCCGGCGGACGATCACTTCATCGATCCGTTGACCTTGTTCCCGGATATCACCCAGGTAGAGCCGGCCGGGGGCCAGGGATGTTTTTTTGGCGGAACGTGATCGGAATACTTTTTGGATCAGGGATAGCGCGCCGGGGCCGCTGAGCTGAATAATACTTATCCCGCCTTCACCGGGTGGCGTGCCCAGAGTCAGGTATGCTTTCATCGTGATTTATTTTTTGTTTTCAGGTAAGCCAGGATCAAACCTTCCAGGGTTAAGGTCGGTATGATTTTTTTGATTTTCGGCAGCGCTGATTTAAATAAAAAAGCATTACTGCCGGTAGCGATAATAGCCGGTGTTTTTTTAAATTCTTGGGTGATCCGGTCCAGGATCTGATTAACCAGTCCGATTGTTCCGAAATACAGTCCGGCTTGCATGGCGGCGGCGGTATTTTTTCCGATCACTTGTGAAACCGGTTTGGGTTTAATCAGGGGCAAGAGAGAACAGTTTTGGTGCAGGGATCGGGTCATCAGATCCAGACCGGGCGCGATGGCCCCGCCCAGAAATTCGCCCCGGTCGGAAACTACGTCAAAAGTAATCGCCGTTCCGAAATCAATCACCACGGTGGCTCGTTGAGTTTTTTCATAGGCGGCCAGGGCGTTCAGGATGCGGTCCACGCCGACTTTTTTCGGTTCGTTCACCAGGATCGGGCAGGGTGCTTTAAAATCATGATGGAATCGCAGAGGTTTTGTTTTAAAAACACGGTTGGCCCACTGGTTCAGAATTGGATCAGTTTCGGGCCTGGTGGAAGCGAGTAAAATAGTCCGGACGGAAGAGACAATTTCGCTTTGACTCAAATGAAGTGGTTTAATGTTTTTTTGCCATTGTTTCAGGAATTGCTTTAATCGCTTGTGATCGATCTTTTCTTCGGCTATTAATTTTCTGGCAGTGGTAAAAATCCCGAAATGAATATTAGTATTGCCAATATCAATGGCTAAAATTAACTCTGGCATAAACAATTATTGTTCCGGCCGGTCACTTTACTTTGAAATCAAAATCACCGGGTTTGTTACTGCGCATGATACCACGTAGTTCCATTTTTAATTCGTCGGGATTATCGGCAGCGGCCAGAGCTTCTTCGGCGGTAATGATATCGTTCAGGACCATCTCTTTCAGAGCTTGGTTAAACGTCTGGCAGCCGTAATAGGAACCTTCTTTAACGGATTTATATAGTTCTTTGACCTTACCCTGGTAAAGCGTTTCTTTGATCGTCGGGCTGTTGATCAGTATTTCCGCCGCCGGGACCAGGGTTTTGCCGTCCTTGGTCGGGATCAATCTTAATGAGACAACGCCGGCCAGCAACAAAGCCAACTGTTCTTGTAATAACCGGTGTTGGTGAGGAGGGAAGAAGTTAATGATCCTTTCGACCGTTTGGTAAGAATTAATAGTATGTAAGGTGCTGATAACCATATGGCCGGTTTCGGCGGCATTGAAGGCGGCCTGCATGGTTTCCTGGTCACGCATTTCGCCGATCATAATGATATCCGGACTTTGCCGGACGCAATGTTTCAAGGCGGAAGAAAAACTTTGGGTATCGATCCCCAGTTCCCGCTGGTCAAGAATGCTTTGCTGGTCCTTAAAAATATATTCGATCGGATCTTCAATGGTCACGATATGTTTCCGTTCATTTTTGTTAATATAGTCGATCATGCTGGCGATACAGGTGGATTTTCCGCTGCCGGCGGTCCCGGTGACCAGGACGAGTCCTCTGTCAGTTTTTGATAATTTATGTAACTGTTTAACCGGAAGATTTAATTTTTCCATTGTCGGGATATCATCGCGTACGTGTCGGAAGACAAAGCCCAGCGCATTCCTTTGTTTAAAAATATTGGTCCGGAAGCGGCCGATATCCGGTATCTCATAAGCCGCGTCGACTTCGCCGGTTTCCTCAAATATTTTTCGAATGCGTTCCGTGACAATATCGTCAAACAATCGTTCGGCCATCTGTGTCGTGATTGATTGACCTTTGATCATTTTTATCTTGCCGGTGACCCGCATGGCCGGCGGCGCGCCGACTTTAATAAACAGATCGGAAGCGTTTTCTTTGATCATCGCCGCGAATAAATCCTTGAAAGCTGTCATGTCCTTACTCCTTTTCCAGTTGGCTCAGAACGGTCGTCTTGATCTGCGCGATCTGCGATTGAGGGAAATCTTCCAAGGCGACCCATAATTTATTTTTTAAGATCAAAAGTGTCTGGAATGATCCTTCGGCCGTGGTCTGGGACCAACTCAGCGAATCTTTTTCTTCTGCCGTTGTCCAGTTCGGATGTTTTTTGTTTAACACTTCGCCGTAGGCCTTGAATGATTCCTGAGCTTCAGCCGCGTCATCCCAGACGGTGATCAGGCCCAGTCCGGTATGATCATTCTCGTCTTTTAAAAGAAAATACTTATCGCCATCCCAGCCGGCGGCCGCTTCCGAGGGCGAACTTGATTCCGTTTCAAATTGTGTAAAAAGAACCCAGAATCCGAATTCGCCAAGAGTATTTTCATAGGCCACTGTCCAGGAATTATTAAATTCAGGTGTCGGACAATCAATCGGGTCATCACGTGGGGGAATTAATTTTTCCGGATGCATAAGCTGTTCAGTGCTGACCGGCGGATTAGCGAATAACTTATCGACTTCGTTCCACTGATCGGTTTTGACGATCTGATGCACGGCGTCTGCTCCGTGGAAGTAAGGAGCGAGTATTGACCAGAACAGATAAAGAGGAGTTTTTTCCATTATCTCGAGCGATTTTTTCTGATCGGCCGCCCCTTCACCCATCAGGGCCAGCGACAGTTTCTGGGTGGTAATATAATCCTTGCGGTTTGTGTAACGATATAACATGATGGCTCGATGAAGCATGATGGGAGAAGTGAATCCTTGATTTCGTAAGGAATAAATGGTCATGACGTAAGTCGCTTCGCCTTCCATTAAATAACGAAAGGCCCGCGCCTGGTCATCATTGCTGTTGGCGACGGATTTTCTCATCAGGGTGTCCAGATCAAAATACTGATCCTGCAGGGCGTGCTGTAATTCATGAATGAACATAGGGTTCATGACCAGCGGGGGTAATTTTGTTTTCAGGACATAAAAAGTCTTGGTGGTCGGCTCATAATAAGCCCCGGCCTGGCTGACATAGAGGTCTTCTATGCCGGTGCGTAAATTATAATCGGTCGGTAATAATCCTAATTTGATCAGCGCGGTTTGGTAGGCCTGGGCGACTTTTTCCGGCATTGATTCATCGATTGATTTCCGGACATATTGCCGGAAATCTTCTTCCGATTGCACTTTGACGGTAACATCTTTTTTGAATTTTTTCTCACGGAGTTTTTCCAATCTGAACTGAAAGTCCTGGACCTTAGCCATAGTTTCTTTCAAAGCATCGGGGGTGGCCGATGTCAAGTCCGTTTCTTTACTCAGGCTGCAACCTAAGAGTAACAGGATCAGTCCGAAACTGAAAATTTTGCAGGTAATTTCTTTGGTTTTCAGGGGATTTTTTATTATATTCAACATCTTCTCATCCCGTTAGAGAAATATAAGTTTTAATAGTATCGGGTGAACAAAAAGAATTTAGTTTTAAGATCCGGGGTCATCTTTAGCGGCTATTATATCTCTAATGGGGTAAAGGGTCAATAAAAATTATTCCCGGTCCGGCCGGGGCTATAATTTCTTGAAAAGCGCTTTGACGAATTTTTGGAGGCCGGATCTTTTTAAGGCGGAGATATCGACCAGTCCGCGCGGTAGTTGCCGCTTATATTTTCTGAGGTTAGCTTGCGCTTCGGGCAGGTCGGTTTTGTTGGCGATCACTACCTGTGGTTTGCGAGCCAGTATTTTGCTGTAAGATTTGATCTCCCGGTTAATGATCTGATAGGCTTCCGGCGGGGGGAGCGGATCGGAAAAATCAATGATATGGGCGATCAGTTTGGTTCGTTCGATATGTTTTAAGAACTTATCGCCCAGGCCGGTACCCTGATGGGCGCCGGCGATCAGGCCGGGGAGATCGGCCATGACCAGAGTTTGGTAGTCCGGCCCGGCGACAATGCCTAAATAAGGTTCAAGGGTAGTGAAGGGGTAACCGGCGATTTTGGGACGGGCCGCGGAAAGGCTGGCCAGGATGGTTGATTTGCCCGCGTTGGGCAAGCCGACCAAGCCGACGTCGGCGATCAGTTTTAATTCCAGGTGTAAACGGCGGGCTTCGCCCGGTTGGCCCGGGTCGGACCGGCGGGGCGCCTGGTTGGTGGAAGTGGCATAAGATTTATTGCCCCGGCCGCCCCGGCCGCCCTGGGCGATGACGACTGATTCATCTATTTTTTGGAGGTCTTTTAAGGTATTACCGTGAGGGTGATTCCGGATGATAGTGCCCGGTGGTACTTTCAGGATCAGGTCGTGGCCGTTTTTGCCGTTTTTGTTACTGCTGCCGCCGGGTGATCCGTTGGGCGCTACCTGTTTGGGATGGTAAACAAAATGATAGAGCGTGTTCAGATGAGGCGAAGCGACCATGACCACGTGTCCGCCGCGGCCGCCGTTGCCACCGTCCGGACCGCCGCGGGGAATAAATTTTTCCCGGCGAAAACTAACCGCTCCCCGGCCGCCGTCACCGGCTTTAACATGGATGATAACTTCGTCTTTGAACATTAACGTTAACCCCGTTAGAAATTACTTGATAATACTAATGAAAGTTATTTTAACTGTCAGCAACAAAATAAATTTTGATTTAAGAAAAACTTATTTTGACGGTCACCATTTGGTGAACGATTTCTAACGGGGTTAACGCCGTCTCAAGTATTCGATATTGACAAGGTTCCCCAGGACCGGCGTGATATAATCCCTGAGGTATTGGCCGATGTCAGCAATCGCGGTTGATGAGACCCAGATAATGTCCCCGGGTTGGACCATAATATTGGCGGACAGGTTTCCCTGCCGGATTTTTTTGACATCAATGCGAATGATCTCAGGTTTATCAATATTACCGCGGATGACCAGAATTTCGCCCAGTTTGGCATGCTTGGTGAAACCACCGGATTGACTGACTATTTCGATCAGCGAAGCCCGGCCGACATAATTTTGAACGCCCGGAGATTTAACTTCACCCAGGACAAACACTTTTTCGCCTTCAAATTTCTTGATGGCGACCGATACCTGCGGATCCCGGATGTAAGCCGATAATTTTTGCGTGATTTTTTTGTCCAACTGAATAAGCGTCTGTCCGGCGGCGTCAATATCACCGGCCAGGGGCAATGAAATTTTTCCGTCCGGCCGGACGATGACATCACGGGAAAGATCGGGGTTTTTCCAGACAAACACTTCAAGCGTGTCGTTATTATTGACAAAATACTCTATCTGGTAGCGTTCCCGGTTGGGTCGGAAGGCCTTCCGGGGAATTACCGACGGATCGGTTACCTGGACCGGGGGGGTATCCAGGGGATCGATACAACCGGCGAAGAGTAATAAAAGGATCAGCCAGATAATATTTTTATCCATAAATTTACTTCTCAGTTAATTAGATTTTTCTTTGCCCGATACATAATTGTGATATTATATCCCTAAGTCAGGCGAAAATCAACCCCGTTAGAGATAGGTCGTCTTCAGCCGAAGGACTGATCCGTCCTTTGGCGGATAAGACGACCGTAATAAAAGATCATTCCTTTTTGTAAGTAACTTAACTGGTTATAAGGCAATTGATTCACCAAGATTATATTAAACATCTCTAACGGGGTCAAGATTGTTTTAGCGGATATATAAAGTTTATCGGTTAAAAAAAAGAAACACCACACTTTTTTTTATGAAGTGAAAATTTAGGTAAAATGGCTAAAACAAGCAAGATTATCAATACGGTCCGGGAGACGATTAAAAATCATCGGCTTTTCCAGCCCGGTGACTTCATACTGATCGGGTTATCCGGCGGCCCTGATTCAGTGGCTTTATTGACTATTCTTCATCAGATCAATCAGCTTGATCGCCAGAGGTGGTCTTTTCATCTGGCTTACCTCAATCATCAGATCCGAAAAGCTGAGGCCCGGCGGGACGAGAAATTCGTCCGGAAACTCGGCCGGAAATTCGGTTGCCCGGTGACTATTAAAAGGGCGCCGGTTCCGAAGCTTGCCCGGCAGAAGAAATTGACTCTGGAAGAAGCCGCCCGTCAGGCGCGTTACGGATTTTTCCGTCAACTGGCCCGTTCCTTAAAAATTAATCAGATCACCGTCGGTCATCATTTAGATGATCAGGTGGAAACAGTCCTTTTTCGGATTATCCGGGGGTGTGGCCTGCGGGGCTTAGGCGGTATCCGGCCGGTCCGGCAATTGTTTACCGGTTCCCGGGTGGAACTGGTCCGGCCGTTGATTGAGGTCTCACGGGACGAGATCATGGCTTTTCTTAAAAAAGCAGGGATGCCGTTCCGGCGGGATCGGACTAACCGGGATACAAAATTTATGCGTAACCGGATCCGGTTGAAATTGATCCCCTATTTAACCAGCTATAATCCGCAGATCAAAAAAAATCTGGCGCACCTGGCCCGGATCGCGCAAGCAACTAATGATTATGTAGATAAATCGGTTAAAAAGATAAGAATTCAAAAGACTAAAAGATATGGAAATATTGTTTTGAAAATCAGTCCTTTAAAAAATCTTCACCCGGTTTTGCAGATTAATTTGATCGAAGAAGCGCTGCGGGCGGCGGGCGGTCCGTTAAAAAGCGTGACGGCGGAACATTATCAATCTGTGTTGAGCCTGATTCGGAAAAAAGGTTCCGGGAAAGAGGCGGTTTTTCCGGGTTGGTTCCGGGTGAAAAAAGAATATGATTTTTTGAAATTTTATCAAGCCGGGAAGAAAATCCGGCGACCGAAGACTGCCCGGGTCCGGCTGAAATCTCCCGGTTCGACCGTTCTGGCCGGCTATAAATTGCGTTGTGTGGCGACGGTCATAAAAAATAAAGTTGGTTATTTGAAAGCTTTTAAAAAGAATAAGACCCGGTCTGAAGAAATTTTTGATCTGGCGCGTTTAAAAAAACCTTTGACTTTGCGTTATCCCCGGCCCGGCGATAAATTCCGGCCGCTCGGTGTGTCGGGAAGCCAGTCTTTGAAAAAATTCTTTATTGATCACAAAGTGCCGTTGGCTAAAAGGGCCGTTACCCCGCTGATTCTGGCGGAGGACAGGATTACCTGGGTGGTCGGCCACCGGATTGACGAACGGGTGAAAGTGACCATTCGGACAAAAACATTATTGAAAATCAATATTACACCTGATTAAATTATAAGATATGATTTCTAAAAAGCAGTCAGAATTTTTGGGCTTATTATCCTCCTGGCGGGAACCGCTGATAGCCTATCTCCGTTATTTACTCTGGAAGAAGGAGGGGTTGGAGGACGCGCTCCAGTCGGTTTTGTTAGTCGCCTACCAGAAATTTGGAGACTTCCAGCCTGGCACGAATTTCCGGGCCTGGATCTTTCAGATCGCTACTCACACCGTTTTTAATATTAATCGCCGTTACCAGAAAGAGTCAAAACTGATCAAGCCGATGACTGAAGACGTCCCGGATCCGTCCGAATTGAGAAACAACCTTGATTACCGGGTGTTATTAAAACAGAGTGATCTCGTACTTGATGAGATGAGCGAAGAAGTCAAGAATTCTATTCTGGCTTTAAATGAAACCGAGCGGAGCATTTTTCTGCTCCGCTCGGTTGGTGAACTTACTTATGAAGAAATAGCCAGAATTTTGTCTATCCCTGTGGGTAGTGTTATGGGTAACTTATCCCGGGCTCGGGTTAAGTTACGAGAAAAACTTCTGGCTTATGCCAAAACAACCGGGATATTACGTTAAGTGCTTGGAGACCAGTTTGGTCATCTCAAACATATTAACTTTTGCTTTACCTTTGAAAACCAGTTTCAATTTGGCGTCAGCGATAATCATGCGCCTGTTTTTCTGGTCCTGGAGCTTATGTTTCTTGATATAAAGCCAGAGTTTCTTGACCACCTGGGTCCGTGGTAACGCGGAAGTGCCTACAATACCGGCCAGAGCCTTTGAGGGTTTCCACGGTTTCATAAACGCTTTGTTTGGCTTCCTTTTCTTTGTTGCCATAACACGCCTCCTTTTTCTTTGGAATCCCAGCCACCGGGATAAAATATCCTGGTTTTTGAGTCCCTAATTAAATCTTTTGGTCACATTATAGCATTTTCAGAGGGAAAATCAACTAAAAAATTATTTTTTTGTAATATTTTCCTCTGGGGGAAACATTAAGTAAGTAGAGCCGAAACATTAAAATTAGAGGTAATAATATGGATAGCTGTCAGGACATCCAAAAACATTTGAATCAGTATTTGGATAATGCGCTGGAAGCCGAGGCCCAACAGGCGGTTAAGGATCATCTGGCGCAATGCGCGGATTGCCGGTCCTATTTTGAATCCGAAGCGGTCCTGGAAAAAAAATTGACCGGGATTATTAAGGAGCCCGGGACAGACGACCAGGCCATCTGGGCCCGGGGCGTGAACGCGATCAGGGAGGCCGAGTTCAAGCAGTCGGTGGCCCGCCTTGACTCGTCGTCTTCCCGCCCAGAAAGCTTTCAGGGCGAGGCTCGCCCCGAAGGGGCGGCGGCGAGGCGAGTCGGGGCGCGGCAGACCTGGACGGTATTTAAATATCTTGTTCCGTTAGCGGCGGCGGCGATGATCCTTCTGGCTATCCTACCTCTGTTTATTTTTTCGCCACCGGCCATTCCGGAGATCGTCCGGACGGCGGTTCAGGAACATCGATCTTTTTTAAGTGATCAGGCCCGGATGGACATTGCTGATGTTTCCGTCGATCAAATGAGAGAGTATTTTATCCGCCAGCAGAATTTTGCGTTCGGGGACTGCTGCTGTTCGTTACTGAAGAAAAAGGAAGTGGAGTTAAAAGGCGCCAGAATGTGCCGGGTAAAAAACAACCCGGCGGTTGCGGTGGCCAGTTCTTATCAGGATACGCCGGTGACGATTTTATTATTACCGGATTCAGCTTTAGTCGGGTTGCCGAAAACCAAGGAAAAAGTAAAAGAATGCCATCAGATCTGGCAGGGCAAGTTTCAAGGATTTAATTTTGCCATGGTCCGGGTGGGAAACCAGGTGATCGGAGTAGTCAGTCAGTTGAATGCTAATTCCTTACAGAACATGTTGCAAGATGATCGCCCGGAATGGTCCTGTCGTTGCCGTTCCGCTCCGCTGAAGCGGAGTCGAGACGAGCAAAAATAATTTATTGAGGAGGGTTGTCTCATGAAAAATGTGTTGCTAGTTATTGGGTTAATAATGTTAAGCTGGGGGGTATTTGGTTGTGGTGAAGCGGAACCACCGGTTTTGCCATCGAGCAATGAACCAGTTCCGGCCGAACAGTCTGTTGCGGTTTCCGGCGTGATTGATCATCTGGTCACCGAATCAGAAATCGGCCGGGAAGCGGTTTGTCCGGTGATGGGCACGAAATTTAAAGTCACAAAATCTAACCAGGCGGCTGAATACAAAGGGCAAACTTATTATTTCTGCTGCGGCGGTTGCCCGGATGCATTCAAAAAAGATCCGGAGAAATATATAAAAGCTCAATCGGAACAAGATAAGCATAAAGGACATAATCATTGATGAAAAAGATTATAATTCTCATGGCGATCATTTTGGTTTCCGGGTGTGTGGCGACCGGAATAAATGACGGGGAATTTCTGACGGCCGTCGTCCCGATGGATATCAAGGCGTTTTCCGGTCAACGCGCTTTAAAAAATGCGCCTACCAGGAATGACGCCGTCTTATCAAAATCACCGCTCCCTTTAGATGAAGTGATTAATTATGCCGTTAAGAATAATCCCGGTTTGCGAGCAGTTCGGGAGAAGTGGACGGCAGCCAAGGAAGGCCCGGTTCAGGCCAGGACTTTACCCGATCCGATGTTACAAGTCGTGCCGACCGGAGATCTGGTTAATACCCGTAATGGCGAGATACAGTCTAAAGCGATGTTATCCCAGAAGTTTCCCTGGTTCGGCAAATTATCTTTGAAGGGTGAGATTGCCGAAAAAGAAGCTGAGGTGGCCGGTGAAAATTATGCCACGATCCGTTTGAAATTAATGGCCAATGTTAAGAAGGCCTACTACGAACTTTACTGGATCACGAAGGCCATCAGGATTAATGAAGAGACTAAGGCGATCCTGAAAAATTTTGAAAATGTGGCCAACATCAAATACGCGGCCGGACAGGTTTCCCAGCAGGATGTGCTCAAAGCCCAGGTGGAACTTTCCCGGATCGCTAATGACTTGATTACCTTAGAGGAGTTAAAAGAAACGGCCCGGGCCCGTTTGAACATCTTGCTAAACCGGTTACCGGAAGCAAAACTGGGAGAAACTGCTGATTTTGAAGTGTCGGAGTTTAAGCCCAAACTTGAAAGATTATACCAAAAAGCGATTGATTACCAGCCAATCCTTAAATCAGTCAGAGCTAAAATTGAAAAAAGTAAATTGGCTTATGCCTTATCCCGCAAACAGTTTTATCCTGATTTGCAGTTATTGTCTGAATATTCTTTGATTGATGGCAATGCTGTCGGAGCTGATGCCGGTCAGGATGCCTGGGGGATTGGTTTAGGAGTCAATCTGCCTATTTGGCGTAAAAAATATCGGGCCGGGGCGCGGGAAGCCGAAGCAAAGTTACGGGCCAGTCAGGCGGATTATAAAAACGCGGAAAATTCTGTTTTGTTTAAAGTAAAAGATGTTCATTTTAAACTTGATACGGCTGCCCGACTGGTTAGTCTTTATCAAACCAGTATTCTGCCTCAGGCTGAACAATCGCTCAAGGTTTCTGAAGCCGGTTATCAGTCGGGGGAAGTGGATTTCTTGAATTTATTGGATAGCGAAAGAATGTTATTGAATTTTCGTCTGGCTTATTACCGGGCGCTGGCAGATCATCAGCAACGCCTGGCGGATCTGGAAGAGATCGTAGGGGGAGAATTAGAATAAGCACCAAGTAACAAATAAATTTCAATGACCAAAATCTCAAATTCTTTGTATGGAGGTTATCATGATCGGAAGAAAAGTTTTAAAATACTTAATTATTCTCGCGTTCTGCTGGCTGTTGCTGCTGCTGACTATAATTTATCCCTGGCCGATAGCCGTTGGTCATGCCGCCAAGTCCGCTGTTCAGTGGGCTTTTGGGGGCGAGACTCAGGTCGAGGCCGGGTTTTACTATACTTGTCCCATGCATCCGCAGATAAGATTACCCCGGCCGGGTGATTGTCCACTCTGCGGGATGAGTTTAGTGAAAAAAGAAGCTGGTGGCGAAGAAGAAAACAAAGGCGAGGTATTAATCACCCCGACGCAGATCCAATTAGCCGGGATTCGTTCGGAAGCGGTGAAGAAACGTCATTTAGTTAAAGAAATTGATACGGTTGGGCGGATCGATTATGACGAACGTAAGATCTCCTATGTAACCGCCTGGATCGGCGGCCGGATAGATAAACTGTTCGTTGATTTTACCGGGGTGACTATTGGAAAAGGCCACCCTCTGGTTTCGCTCTATAGTCCTTCATTAATTTCTACCCAGGAAGAATATCTCCGCGCGGTCAAGACGTTAAAAGTGGCTTCGGCCAGTCAAATGCCGGAAACCGTCCAAAGCGCTAAAAACCTGGTGAAATCCACCCGCCAGCGACTCCTCTGGTGGGGTATTGGTGAAGAGCAGATTGACGAATTGGAAAAGACCAAAAAAGTTCAAGACCACCTGATCATCAAAGCCCCGATCGGCGGTACGGTGGTCCATAAAGATGTTTTTGAAGGGATGTACGTTCAGGAAGGCACAAAGCTTTTCAAGATCATTGATATGTCAAATATGTGGCTCTATGCCGATATCTATGAATCCGAAATGCCTTTTTTGATGACCCCGCAACCGGACGATTATTACCAATGTCCCATGCACCCGGAAATCAAGCAAGCCAAACCGGGAAATTGTTCTCTTCCTATTTGTAAAATGCCATTAGTTCGTCACAGCCCGGAGATAAAAATAGAGATTACCACCGAGTCGTATCCGAATGATGTTTTTACCGGCGAGATCGAGTTTACCGATCCCTTTGTCAATTCCCGGACCCGGACTTTACGGGTGCGATGTTCGATCGAAAATACTGACTTGAAGCTCCGGGCGAACATGTATGCCCGGGCCCGGATACAGGTTGATACCGGCAGCGTATTGGCCCTGCCGGAAAATGCGGTGATCCATTCCGGCAAACGGAATATTATTATGGTTGATCAGGGTAATGGTTTTTATGAGCCGCGTTTGGTCAGTCTCGGTAAAAAGTGGATGAATGAAAAAGGACAGATACCGACTGAAAACACCGCCTTGCCCTTCCACCGCGGCATGCAGAGATATCATGAAGTTTTAGCCGGAGTAAAAGAGGGAGAAAAGGTGGTCAGCCCGGCCAGTTTCCTGCTCAATTCCGAGGCCCAGATTCAGGGGGCGTTGGAAAAACTATTGACAAAAGATAAAAGAGGAAATCCGCCTGCCGGCGAGGCAGGGATGGGAGATGAAAAAAAAGAGAATTATGCTTATTGCGCTTGGGAAGGCATGAAGATGAAGTTATCAGCTTTCCAATCAAAGATGGAATATCAAGGCCAGACTTTATACTTTTGTTCCGAGAAAGAAATGAAGCAATTCATGGCCGAATCGGCAGACTCGTATCATGAGAAATTCAGCCAGTACGCGGAATTAATGAAAAAAGTCATCAAGGATTATTTAATTATAAAGAAATCTTTAGCCGCTGATAAGACTGACTTGATAGCCGAGTCGGCTCAAAGGATAGTCAAGTACGCTCAAAAAGCTCAAAAACTGGTCACCCGCGACATTTTTAAAGCGGAACGGGAAAAACTTAACAAAATCGCTGAAAATATGGTGGTTGCCTCCAAAGAAATAAGTCAGCATACCCATAGCATTGTGCATGTCCGGAATAATTTTAGAAAATTAAGTGATACTTTAATTGAATTTGTTGATGATTATGGCAGTGGCGTGAGTCTGCCGCCGTTGGTGAAATTTCATTGTTCAATGAAAAAAGGCGGTTATTGGTTGCAGGCAACCGAAAAGATCGCTAATCCTTATTATGGTAAATCAATGCTTCGTTGCGGAGCGAAAGTAAAATAATAAACTATGATAAAATCAATTATTGCCTGGTGTATTAAGAATCGTTTTTTAGTAATTTTCTTTACGTTGGTTTTTGCCGTTTGGGGTATTTGGGCGATGAAAACCACCCCGATCGATGCCATTCCGGATCTTTCGGACGTGCAGGTGATCGTCTATGCCCAGTGGATGGGCCAGGATCCGGAAACCATTGAAGATCAGGTGACTTATCCTCTTTCCACCAAGATGCTGGCGGTGCCCATGGCCAAAGTGGTCCGGGGTTATTCCTTCTTTGGGTTTTCGCTGGTCTATATTATTTTTGAAGACGGGACCGATATCTACTGGGCCCGGAGCCGCGTCCTGGAATACCTCAGCGGTATTTCCGGCCAGTTACCGAAAGGGGTGGATCTCTCTCTCGGACCCGATGCCACCGGCGTCGGCTGGGTTTTTCAATATACCCTGGAAGATGAAAGTGGCCAGTATGATTTAGGTGACCTGCGGGCCTTGCAGGATTGGTATCTTAAGTTTCAGTTAACCGCCGTATCGGGCGTGGCTGAAGTGGCCAGTATTGGTGGATACGAAAGACAGTACCAGGTCATTGTTGACCCCAATAAACTTCTTAGCTATAACATCCCGCTGAAAAAAGTAATAATGACTATCAAGCAGGGTAATAAAGATGTCGGCGGCCGGTTGATGGAACTTTCTGAGATCGAATACATGATCCGCGGTAAAGGTTATGTGAAAAAAGTCAGTGATCTGGAAAATCTGGTGGTTGGGGTTGATAAGAACGGCACGCCGATCCTGATAAGAAATATTGCCACGGTGCAGATCGGTCCGGATATTCGCCGGGGCGTGGCGGAAAAAGACGGGCAGGGGCAGGTGGTCGGCGGAATTATTGTTATGCGGTTTGGTGAAAATGCACTGGAAGTTATCGAAGGGGTCAAAAAAAAGTTAGCTGAACTGCAAAAAGGATTGCCGGAAGGCGTGGTGATCAAAACCGTTTACGACCGTTCGAATTTGATTCACCGGAGTATTGATACCCTGAAACATGAATTAGGTTATGAAATGATCATTGTGGCCATTATCTGTATCGTATTTCTCTGGCACTTCCGAAGCGCTTTAGTCGCCTGGGCGGTTTTACCTTTAGGTATTTTAGGTTCGTTGATTATCATGCGCTATATGGGACTCAATGCCAACATCATGTCTCTGGGGGGTATTGCCATCGCGGTGGGCGCGATGATCGATGCCTCGGTAGTATTAGTAGAAAATACCCATAAACACTTTGAACATACGCCCCCGAATAAATCAAATCGCTGGCAGATAGTGACCGAAGCTTCGCAGGAAGTCGGGCCGGGTTTATTTTTCTCGTTGTTGGTGATCACCGTTTCATTTTTACCGATATTTGTTTTGGGAGAACAATCCGGTCGTCTTTTCAAGCCCCTGGCTTATACCAAAACATTTGCCATGGCCGTTTCAGCCTTGATTGCCATTACGGTGACGCCGGTCTTGATCGGATTTCTGGTTCGCGGCAAGCTGGTGCCGGAGAAAAAGAATCCCCTGAGCCGGTTTTTGATCTGGATTTATGTCCCGGCCCTGACTTTGATCTTAAAGCATCGTAAAAAGGCAATCATTATTGCCGTAGTTATTCTGGCGGCGACTTATATTCCTATCAGCAAACTCGGTTCAGAGTTCATGCCACCGCTGAACGAAGGTGATATTCTTTATATGCCGACCTCGGTGCCGGGAATTTCTGTGACCGCCGCCCAGCAGATGCTCCAGACCCAGGATAAACTTTTTAAACAATTCCCGGAAGTAGATGTGGTTTTCGGAAAGGTCGGCCGGGCCGAGACGCCGACTGATCCGGCGCCGCTGACCATGGTGGAAACCACGGTGACGTTAAAACCGCCGGATACCTGGCCGGAGCGAAAAATCGTTAAAGGTTTTCTGGCTGACATTGCTTACCGGGTGTTAAGACAACAAAACGGGACACTGTTTGAAAAACAAACTAAACCGGCATTGAAAGAGATCGCTCAAGAAGCGGAGAATATGTCACTGGGGAGTCTCAATACGGATATCCGTTTGAAAATAGTTCAAGGTGAGAACATTGACGTGATCAAGGCGGAACTTCCGTCGGTTATGAAGGAAAAGTTAGCCGGAGCGATCATTAGCGCGATCGAGTCGAAAAATATTTCTATTCGGGGTGAGCCGGCCAGTCTTGAAAATTCAGTGAAAATTGATAGTCGTCATATTCCTTTTCGTCGCGTAAAGAACATCAGGGAATTAATGTATGACGAAATGGATCCGGTGTTTAATTTTCCCGGTCTGGTCAATGCCTGGACCATGCCCATTAAGACCCGAATCGATATGCTGGCCACCGGCATCAAAACACCGATCGGCATAAAAATTCTCGGTCCGGATCTAAAAAAACTTGAAGAACTGGCCATTAAAGTGGAGGCAATTGTCAAACGTGATCCGGGTACTTTAAGCGCCATTGCCGAACGGGTGATGGGCGGGAATTATCTGGATTTTGAGATCAAGCGGAAAGAATGCGCCCGGTACGGACTGACTATTGATGAAGTCCAGGATGTTATTCAATCCGCTATCGGCGGGATGAATGTTTCTCAGACGGTCGAAGGGCTTTACCGGTTTAATATTAATGTCCGTTATCCCCGAGAGATGAGGGATAATCCGGAATCTCTTAAACGGATCCTTATCCCTACCCCGACCGGTCAACAGATCCCGATCACGCAAGTGGCGGATATTGTCATCAAGACCGGTCCGCCGGCGATCAAAAGCGAGAATGCCATGCGGCAGGCGATTGTTTATGTTGATCTCAAGGGCGGACAGGACGTAGGTAGTTATGTCAATCGGGTCAAACCCATGGTGGATAAAGAAATAAAATTACCGGCCGGCTATTATCTCAACTGGAGCGGTCAGTATGAATATATGCAGGCCGTTAGAAAACAACTTTTGTTTAGCGGCATAGTAGTCTTGATATTGATACTGATCCTTATCTATTTCAGCATCAAAAATATTGCGGATACTATTATAATTGTTATTACCCTTTCTTTTGCCTTAGTCGGCGGGTTCTGGTTTGTGTACTTATTTGATTTTAATACGAGTGTGGCCGTCTGGGTAGGTTTTATCGCGCTTGGCGGTTTGGCCGCGGAAACCAGTATTATTATGCATGTCTACCTTGATATTTCTTATGAGAAAAGACTTAAAAGCGGTCAGCCGATGACCAAGGAACTGATCCACGAAGGGATAATTGAAGGGGCGGTTTTAAGGGTGCGCCCGAAAATGATGACGGTCATGACGACCATTCTGGCTCTGGTGCCGATTATGTGGATGACCGGGGCCGGGTCACAGCCGATGATGCGGATCGCCGCGCCGATGATCGGCGGACTGATCACTTCTACGGTTCATACGTTACTGTTGATTCCGGCATATTATGCGATTGTTAAAGAAGTTGAATTAAAACTTAAGGAAAAATAATACAGAAGGGAGGGTAATATTTCTTAGAGACTAATGGGTGTTAAAAATTTCATAAAGGAGGTGGTTTAGCATGAAAAGATTAATTGGTTATATAATGATAGTTCTAGTTTTATTTGGTTTGGGATATCAACCAATAGTAATGGCCAACAGTTGTCATGGTGGGAAAAAAGACCAGTCAACAAGTAGCGGGACACATGAACATAAAGTTAAGGATTATGTCTGCGGTATGAAAGTAGAGCTAAATGAAGACACACTTGAAAAAGAGTACAAAGGAATCACTTTTTACTTCGATAACGAGGATTGCCAGAAAAAGTTCAAGGAAGACAAGAAAAGCTATTTTGAAAAAATCTCCGCTGATTATAATCGTTTTGCTTCAAGTATTTTCAGTGAATATTTCAAGATCCAGAAAAAGTTGGCGGGCGATTCCACTCAAGGCCTGACGGAGAGCGCGACAGTTATTTTGGATCAGGCTGAAATTCTGAGTCGACTGAAACCTGAATTTAAGGAGGCGAAAGCCGGTAAATTCCAGGCCGTCGTCAAAAAAGTTATGGCCGCGGTTCAGCCGTTAACCGAAGTGAAATATACCTGTTCCATGCATCCACAGATTATCAAAGATGAGCCGGGCAAATGTCCGATTTGCGGCGGAATGAAATTGATCAAAAAGAAAGTTGAGATCGAAGCGGCTCGCCAGGTTTTTGACCGGCTAAGCACCGCTTTAATCAGTTACTTAAAGAAGGTCGATCAAAAGGAGAAGCACGAACGAATCGCCTATGTTTATTATTGCGGAATGAAAAAGAAATCCTGGCTCCAAAATAATAAGGACGTAAAAAACCCTTATGCCGGCTCGAAAATGCTTGAATGCGGAGTCTTGCAGGAATAAAATAATAATCGATGGTTTGATCAGATTAAAATACCCCGTCCTTAATGGCGGGGTATTTTATTATAAAAATAAATTTATGGTATATGATATTAAGTATTGCAATTCCCGGTTAAATCAAATCCAGAAAGTTATTATCCCGATCGTGTTGAGTGTTTTAGTTAGGGTGTTAGGCGTGGTTTGTTTGTATCGATAATTTATATTGACCCCATCAGTGATACTTGATATTTTATTGTAAAGTAAAAATAAGAAACAAGAATTTTACAAGGGGGAAAAGCAATGAGACCAAGACTTGATGACTTGAACTTAAGCATTGGTAAAAAGACCAGGCTGGGACGTTTACTATACAAATACGGGCCGGCTAATGGAACGCTGCTTTTATTGCCGATTGATCAGGGGTTAGAGCACGGTCCAGTTGATTTTTTATCCAATCCGGATAGTGAGGATCCGGAATTCCAGTTGAAACTGGCCAAAGACGGTAATTATTCCGGCATTGTTTTTCATATTGGCCTGGCCGAAAAATACATGAAAAAATATGCCGGAGACGTGCCGCTGGTTTTGAAGCTGAACGGAAAAACAAATATCCCGTCGGAAGACGAAGCGTTTTCGCCATTGGATGCCAGCGTGGAAGACGCGGTCCGGTTGGGAGCGGACGCGGTT
>DAOWBV010000134.1 GCA_030633885.1 Planctomycetota bacterium | reverse complement strand
TTTACACGCTGACTTTTAAAAAAGAAAGTTACTTTTTATATTCACCTACTTCAAGGAAATAATTTATGGATTTAAAAGATTTAATAGTACACAAAGATCCGGAAAAACATGGCGGCCAAGTATTTGAATGGCAAGCAAACGAAAGCACAAACACAGGGGTCAAACCCTAACTTTTCAACTTAACTATTAATTGACTTAATTCTTTCCCGAGACTCTGTACCAGCTACACAAACTTGGCAACCCCTGCACGTCAAATTCGCCGGTATTCAACCGTATTATATCAGAAAAATGGGGGATTGCCAGTGGTTTTAAGGAATGGGGATTAGATTTTAATGAAACACAAAATGCGCTACAACCACTTATAACTTAATATATTTATTTAAGCCTGCGCAGATCAGTGTCGCACCTGCACGGGGTATCAAAACAATCGCATCAAACGTTTAATAAACCTGGCCACCTCGGCCGGTGACTTGAGATAAAACTCCGCCCGGGACTTTTTTTCTGGCTGGCCGACAAAAATAGTGATCCCGGACCAACGAATCACCCGAAAAACGTCTTCGTCAGTAGCGTCATCACCGATATAAACCGGTAATATTTTGCGTCCACCTGTTTTCTTCAGGATCGCCTTCAAGGCCCGGCCCTTATCGGTCCGCGGCCAGGCCGGCCGCAACCCGATCGCTTTTTTACCGAACCGCAGCCGTAAAGAGTTTTTGAAGTCACCGTGCAATTCCCGGGCGATATTTTTGACCTGCCGTACCCGGCGGGCCGACACATTACGATAATGAATGGTAAAAGTCGCGCCTTTGGGTTCTAAAAAAACACCGGGAATCGAGCTGAAGGCTTTTTGGCTCCGTCGATGAAACCGGCGGATAGATCTCAAGGCCGCAGGAGTCGATAGCAATCGGGCTTTTTGAGCGGGCAGTTGAATTTCATAGCCATGATTACCACTGTAGGCAATATTTTTTAATCCGACCTTCCTCTGCAAATCTTTTAATGCCCGGCCGGAAAGAATCGCCACTTGAATCCGTTCCAACAGGTTGACTTTTTTGATCAAGGCCCGAACGCCGGGATCCAGTTTAGCCCGGGCCGGATGTTTGACGATCGGAGTAAGGGTACCATCAAAATCCAAACCCAGCAAAACAAACGGGGAGTTTTTCAATCGATTTGATATTACTGCCCAGTGGCGGAAAAGGTATTTCATAAAAGGACAAAATCCTGGTTCGGGTATTCCATGGCCAGGAAAAGCAGCAGATAATCCCGTAAATGACGGGTGATCAGAAAATTCTGCCGGACATGTTCCTTCCCGTGCTGGGCCATCAGGCGCGCGTACTTCGGATTGTGAAGAAATTGACGAACGTTGTAAGCGATCCCCTCGATAGTGGACGCTAATAACCCGTTAAACTGATGAGAAATCTGAAGCGGAATACCGCCAACAGCCGAAGCGACCACGGGCGTTTCTTTCCAAAGCGCCTCGGAAACAGTCAGGCCGAACCCCTCCTTCAATGATTTCTGAATAATAACATCCGACCCACGTTGAAGAGCGTTGATCTCAATATTACTATCCGGAGGCAATAAAAGGATATGGACATCAGGGTCATTAGCCGCCTTCTCCCGAACTTCGGCCAGCACAGCTTCGCCTTCCGGATCATCCGCCGCCCCTCCGCCGGCCAGAACTAACTGGCAATCAGTATATTTTTTAACGAGCTGATACACTTCGACCACCCCGCAAGGATCTTTCAACCGGTCAAAACGGGAAATCTGGGTAATGATCGGCCGACCCCGATCGAGCCCGAAATTATCAAGAATCCCGTTAACCTGCTCCCGGGGCAAGGGACGGTTTTTATCACTCAACGGGTCAATAGAAGGTGAGATCAAAAATTGATGAATGGGCAAAGTCTGGGCAAAGACCGACGCGGAAAATATGGCCGCGTCATATTGTTGGATATACGGCAAAAGCATATCCCAAACATGGATCAACGGAGAAGATGAATCAATATGACAGCGCCAAATCCATTTTTTTCCCAATTCTTTTTTCAGGTCAACCAGGGCGATCGGTTGGGGATCATGGACAAAAATAATGTCACCGGGGAAATCCATGTTCCGGGCGTTTTCCCGATTAGTCTCCAGTAAAATATCAAATTCTTCCGGCGTTACCGCGGTCGGAGAATGGTGGATCGCGTTATGGATCTTTTTTGTCACCGCAAAAAACTTATCGTCCCCTTTGATCACATCCCAGCGAGCGTCAACCCCGACTTCCTTCAGCAGCGGCAGCATCCGGTTAAGAATCTCAGCCACGCCTCCACCGACAGCGGTAGAATTAATATGCTGAACGATCTTGCCGCTCAGCTTCTGACCAAGCAGTTTTAATTCGTCCAACACCTGAGTCCCGACAATCGGTTCGTAATCTTTCAGAGTTAACATATTTTAACAATCAGCGATCCTGTTTTCGATCAGTTCGCAAATCTTTTTCCGGAGTCCTTCCATCGTGTGGGTATAAGGATCCAATCTATTTAAAGCATCGGCTATTTTTTTCTCGCCGAGCGAAGTCTCCAACCAGTAAGAAAAATCATTGGTCGGCTGCTTCAAACGCAACCGGGACTCAAAAATATGAAAGTAAAGCGAGTGAATGGTAACTTTTTTCAGGGCAACCAGGAATTCGGCCAGGTTTTTGGTCTGGTATAGAGTCGGCAAGACAAAAGTAACCGCTTTGATGAAATTAAATTCCTTGCCAAGCGGAACAGCCCGGATACATTGAACGTTCTGCGGAATATAATTTTTGATCACCGAGCAAATTTTTTCTTTGAGTTCCTTCAAAGAGTTAAAATCATAAATATCAATACTGGCTAATTGCTCGGCCAACAGATAATCCCCGAGAATACCTTTCACCCAGTAAGCAAAATCATTGGGTGGTTCCGGTGAGAGATAAACATGCTGCTGCAAAAAATGATGGGTATGATGATAAACTACGGAATCAGGAGATTTTTCGATCAGGATCAGCAGTTCCTGAATATTGCGGGCTTTGACGCCGGTCAGTTCCAGCAAGTTCAGGCGGGTGTAAAACCGGAACGATTCCCGGGCTTGGATTAATGGCTCATTCATAATTTGACCAATTCGTTGATAAACTGTCCCGCCCAGTAGTAAATATTATTTTCCCCGATCACTTCTTTCATCTTTTTAAGTTTTTCTCTTTTTTTCTGAGGGCTCATTTCGATCGCCCGGCGGATCCCGCGGGCAAACCCGTCCAGATCGTAGGGGTTAACCAGTACGGCGTCTTTTAATTCCCGGGCGGAGCCGGTGAACTGACTGAGGACCAGCATACCCCGGTTATCAGTATTGGCCATGATGTATTCCTTCGCCACCAGGTTCATCCCATCATGAAGGGAACCAACCAGACAAAGATCGGCCGCCCGGTAATAAGAAATTTGAGCCAAATAATCTATCCTTTTATTAACCAGCACGATCGGATACCAGGCGCCTGATTTGTATTTCCAGTTGATCTCGCCGGCCAGGCCCTGGATATCATCGATCAACTGCTTGTATGCCTTGATCCGGATCCGGCTGAGAACACCTAATTGCAAATAGATAAAATTTCCAACGTATTTGGGATACTTTTCCAGAAAACGATCGACTGCCTTCATTTTCTGAATGATCCCCTTGGTATAATCGACCCGGTCAATACTCAAAGCCATTGTTTTATAAACCGGATCAATTTCCTGCGGAATATTTTTTACCCGCTTGGTGGCCGCGGCACTGGAAGCCAATTGAGCGATCCCTTCGGCATCAACACTGATCGGAAAAGATTTAACAAGAGTTTTATGTCCTTTATAAGTAATGGAAAAATCTTCCCAGTCCACTTTAGCTTCCAGTTCCGTCTTGACCGTCGCCATAAAATTATCACAATAATATTTAATATGAAACCCCAGCAGGTCATTGGCCAACAGACCTTCCAGGATCTCTTTTTTCTGGGGACAGATACGGAAGGCCTCGGGATTGGGCCAGGGAATGTGCCAGAAAAGAGATACTTTGGTGTCCGGGCTGGCTTCTTTGATGTACCGGGCACAGAGGGTCAGATGGTAATCCTGTAACCAGACAGAAGCATGCTGGTTTTTAACTTCCGGCAAAATAGCCCGCGCGAATCTTTCGTTTACCTTTTTATAGTATTCCCAGTGGTCCGGTAAAAAACTCGGCATCTGATAAACAATATGCGACAGCGGCCAGAGCGCCTGGTTGGCGTAACCATTATAATAACCGTCTTCCTCTTCTTTCGTCAACCAGACACGCTTAAGGGTATACCTTGGCTTATCCGGTGGAACTTTTATCTTATCGTACTTATCCACCACCGCTTGATCACCATCACCGGAACCATGAGCCACCCAGATACCGTTACAGGTCTGCATGACCGGGTCCAAAGCGATGGTCAACCCGCTGATGGCCCGCGACCAGTTTAATTTAGTGCCGGAATACTCGTGAATGTACGGTTCGCGGTTGGAAGCCAGAATAAGCTTGTGATCTTTTCCCAACTTTTCCTGAATGACCTTTTTCAAACTATCCTTAGTCCACATTTTATTCCCTTTACATCAAAGGCGTACACCAGATTGTCTCAATCTGGTGTTTCGCGAGGTTGAGACAACCTCGCGTACTCCTTTAAAAATTAGAGGTAATTGCTCATCATATAAGGCGACCGGATATATTTGTATTCGTATTTGGAAGCGGTAGCGTAATCAACCATGATCTTATCTTCGATCTGTTCCATGACCAGGCCTTTTTTCGGTTGTTTTTTCGCTAACGCCTGCGTGGTCTTAAAAGTCAGGCAATCACTGCCCGCGCCGGAACCGTAAGATATAATCAGGATCCGTTCGTCCGGGCTGGCGTTATCAAGAATATGAGCGAACGGGATCAGGGCCGAGGCCGAACCGCAATCACCAATATATGAGGTCAACACGTTCTGCATAACGGCAAACATATCCAACCCAAGCTTGCCCGCGGCCATAATCGGCTGGATCCCGTTGGCCTGGGTAATCGCCACGGCGTTAAAATCTTTTTTTGGATCCAGTTTCATTTTCTTGAAAAGACCTTCCGCGGCCGGGACGACGTGTTCCAGAAAACCCCAATTGGAAACAAAACCGATCCAACCACCGCCTAACTGGATATAACGTTCACCTTCCAACCGGAAATAATCGGTCAGGTCAGAGGCGTAAGAATTAAATCCTTCCAACTGAGCGAGCGTATTTTTCTGTCCGACAATGGCCGCGAAAGCGCCGGCCGAAGCGCGGTATTCCATCTGGGTTCCAGGCGCGGTATGCCGGTTAATCGTATCCGAACCGATCGCTAAGGCGTAATCCACGAATCCCGCTTCCACTAAGGCCACGGCCGCGATCATGGCCGAAGTCCCGGACTTACCGGCAAACTGAAGATCGTAAGAAATAATATCATTACGTAACCCCAGCCCGTCCTGAACTATCGTCGCCGCCGCTTTGGTGGCGTAGGGATTGGTCCCGGACCCGAAGATCACGGCGCCGATCTGCTCACGTTTCAAACCGGAACGCTCCAGCGCCTGTTTGGCCGCGGCCACCGCCAAGCTGAGACTATCTTCGTCAGGCAACAAAACA
>DAOWBV010000122.1 GCA_030633885.1 Planctomycetota bacterium | reverse complement strand
CGAAGCTGAAGAGGATGAATAAACTATGCGTAAAAGCAATGATTTAAGTGGGGTTTATAGAGCTCACTGGAAATACAAAAAGACATTTTATGAAGGATTGGCAATTGTGTTTCATCCCTCTAAAAATAAAATTGTTGGGTTAGAAATTTGTGCTGATTCGAATAAATCATGTGGCGGATTATATTTTTTTGAAGGAAAAATTCAAGGTAAGGAAATAGGCGGTACCTGGAGAAAATCAGATAACTTGCAATGCGGCAGATTTCACTTTAGCGCAAAAAATAAACGTTGGAATGGATGGTATGACCACTTAAGCGAAAAAACGAAATATAATTATACATTTAATTATTTAACTAGACTGTAGCGAAGAAAAAAATAAGTTTCGCACAATAACTTACTTGACGCTATGATTCGTTTGGTGTAAAATTTTATCCAAAGAAAGGATGGCGACCAATGCAATATACTGACGCGCAACTTAATCAAATTTATGATCGTACTAGTGGAAAATGTCATATTTGTGGCAAAAAATTAAGTTTTAGCAATTATGGTTTGTCAGGCCGGAAAGGCGCTTGGCATGTGGAACATTCAAATCCTAAAGCAAAAGGCGGAACATATCACTTGAATAATCTTTTTGCTGCTTGCGTCAGTTGCAATCAAGAAAAGGGCATATATACTTCAAAAACAGCACGTAGTTGGCATAATCGTAAGCGAGCACCTTTATCAAGAAAAAAACGAAAAAAGGCAAAGACGGAAAATGCAATCATTGCGGGAGGCATAGGAGCAATAATAGGCGGAGTAGTTGCCGGCCCTCCGGGAGCTATTATCGGAGGTGGAATTGGAGCCAAGCTAGGACATAATGTAGATCCAGATGAAAAGTAGCTAGAAAATAGGGTCAGGCCCCGATAAAATCGGGGCAGGCCCTTCGGTAAAATTTATCCTGAGTACTTCGGCTAAGCTCAGTATAAAATCGCATCGAAAGACTCAGGGTAAAACTAAAAACTGAATTTGACTTGAAAAAGACCGCGAAAACTCAGTGATCAGCATCTGACCCCGGAAAGTTTTCCGCGCGGACACACAATTAAAAATACACTCCCGATCAAATAAACTTTTCCTTGACCCCACCCTTTTTTCTGGTATAACTAAAATAAAATTTGTGGATTTCGGGCAGGTAGTTTCAATTTCGCTGACGCGAAATCGGTCTACCTCCAAGTAAGCAACAAAGTCGGGCAGGTAGTTCGGCCCTCCGCTTTTGGCGGGGAACCGGGCTACTGTCACGGAAGCAACAAAGTCGGGCAGGTAGCTCAGCGGTAGAGCAGTGGACTGAAAATCCGCGTGTCGGCGGTTCGATCCCGCCCCTGCCCAGATAATATCTAAGTGCAAAATGCAAATTAGTAAATGCAAAATGATTTACGCTTTGTATTTTGACTTTTTAATTATTAACTCTTTTTACCCTCTAAGAAAAAAATGCTCACCCCGGAAAAAGAAAGCTCGCTAAAAGGGACCGCGAAAAAGATCAGGCGCCATATCATTAAAATGCTTGCCCGCGCCGGGTCCGGTCATCCCGGCGGTTCACTTTCCGCTGTTGAATTACTGACCGCCCTGTATTTCCATCATCTCCGTCATAAGCCAGGTAATCCTGATTGGCCTGACCGCGACCGTTTTCTTTTATCCAAAGGGCACGGCTGCCCTGTCTGGTACGCGGCCCTGGCTGAAGCCGGTTATTTCCAGGTCAAGGAACTGGATACCTTAAGAAATTTCGGGAGTATCTTACAGGGACACCCGGACATGAAACGGACACCCGGAGTAGAGATGTCCAGCGGTTCACTGGGTCAAGGGTTATCGATCGCGAACGGGATCGCTCTGGCCGGGAAACTGGATAAAAAGGATTACCGGGTTTATGTCTTGATCGGTGACGGTGAAACCCAGGAAGGCCAAATCTGGGAAGCGGCGATGTCCGCGGCCCATTACAAAATCGATAACCTCTGCGCCATATTGGACTATAACGGGTTCCAGATCGATGGCTCGCTGGAAGAGGTAATGAACCCGGCCCCGTTCAAAGAAAAATGGCAGTCTTTCGGCTGGCACACGATCGAAATTGATGGTCATAACCTGAAAACAATCGCTCAAGCACTCAAGGAAGCGGAAACCATTAAAGAGAAACCAACGATCATTATCGCCCGAACCGTTAAGGGTAAAGGCGTTTCGTTCATGGAAAATACCGCCGCCTGGCATGGCAAAACTCCAAACGCCGAGCAGGCGGAAAAAGCGTTGAGGGAATTAGAATAGTTGTTAGTTTTCGGTTGTTAGTTTTTAGACGGGAAAACAGGGGGAAACCAGTTTTCAGTTATTAGTTTTTAGACGGAAAAACAGAGGGAAACCAGTTTTCAGTTGTTAGTTTTTAGTCGTCAGTCAAAGAAGAAGAGTTACAATGTATCGTTTTGAAAAATTACACGTCTGGCAAAAAGCAATGGATTTTTCAGAGGAAATCTATCGTCTTTCCAATAAATTTCCCAAAGAAGAATTATTCGGGTTGACTTCTCAATTACGGCGCGCCACAACTTCAATCCCGCTTAATATCGCCGAAGGTTCGGGCTGTCAAACGAAAAAAGAATTTGTCCATTTTTCGTCTATCGCCTTACGTTCTCAGTACGAAGTCGTTACTATTTTAAAATTAAGCCATCGTTTGAAGTTTATCCAGGAAAAAGAATTGGAAACCTTCCAGGAAATGGTCGATGAAGTCGGTCGGCTTCTCCAGGGATTAATTAATTCATTAAAAAAACATTAAATTAAACCGTATTATCTAACAACCAACAACTAACAACTAAAAACTAAAAACTCTATGATCCAATTATTATGCACACGCGAAGCCTGCGGTAATACGCTGGTGGAATTAGGTAAAAAGAACAAAGACGTCGTCGTTCTTTCGGCCGATCTGGCCGGTTCAACCAAGGCCACGGAATTCGCCAAAGAGTTCCCGGATCGATTCTTCAACATGGGAGTGGCGGAAGCGAACATGATGAACACGGCCGCGGGTTTAGCGGCGGCCGGTAAGATACCATTTGCCTGTACTTTTGCCATCTTTGCCAGCGGCCGACCCTGGGAACAGATCCGCAATACCATTGCTTACGCTAATTTAAATGTCAAGATCATCGCCACCCACGGCGGAATATCCGTGGGACCGGATGGCGCGTCCCATCAGGCGATCGAAGACATCGCCTTAATGAGGATCATTCCCAATATGACAGTCCTCGTCCCGGCCGACGCGCTGGAAACACCCAAAGCCATTATGGCGGCGGCTAAATTAAAAGGGCCGGTCTATATCCGGCTGGCCCGGGCAAAATTACCGCTGGTCACCCGGCCCGAACAACCTTTTCAGATCGGGCAGGCGAACGTATTAAGAGAAGGAAAAGACGTCACTATAATTTGTTGCGGTTACATGGTCGCCCCATCACTGGAAGCGGCCGAGACATTGAAAAAGAACGGACTTGACGCGGCCGTGGTCAACCTGCACACGATCAAACCGATCGACCGTGAAACGATCGTTAACCAAGCCCGCCGAACCGGGGCGATCGTCACCGCGGAAGAACATCTGGTGCACGGCGGTCTGGGCAGCGCGGTGGCTGAAGTTTTAGCCAAAAATCATCCGACCCCGATAGAAATGATAGGCCTGCAGGACCGGTTCGGCCAGTCCGGCAAACCGGCCGAACTTTTCAAGGAATATCAACTGACACCGGAAGATATCGTGCAGGCGGTAAAAAAGGTATCATCAAGAAAATCATGATTGAATTAAATCTTAAAAATTTCCGGCTGGCCCTGATCTGTGTCCTCTTCCTGTTTATCTCCTGTTTCATCATGTTGCCGACCCTGCCAGCCCAGTCGACCGACCCGGAAAAACCGACCGCCCCGACCACCTTGCCGGACGATCCACCGCCGGTCGAAACCCCGGAGGAAGAAACAGAACCTGAAAAACCGGCCGTTGAACCGCCCGTTTCGCCCGAGCTTCAGCAGGATAAGCCCGCTGAATCGGAAATCGAAGACGGTTTAAAGAAATTAAATTTGATCCTTAAATTAATCAAAACCGAATACGTCCACGATATTTCTGACGCCAAGCTATTTGAAAATGCTTTTAAGGGCATGCTCGGCCGCCTGGATCCTTACAGCACCTATTTCACCCCGGGCGAATATAAAAATTTTATGATCGGGTCCCGGGGGGAATTCGGCGGGATCGGTATCGTCGTCTCTTTTGAAAACGGTCTGCACACGGTCATTACCCCGCTGGAAGACACCCCGGCTTTCCGGGCCGGCTTACTACCGGGCGACCGCATTCTGGAAATTGACGGTATCCTGGTGGAAACAATGAGTAGGTCTGAATCCAACAATTTAGTCCGCGGGAAACCGGGTACGCAGGTCACGCTGACAATCCTCCATAAAGGAGCCAATGCCCCGGAAAAGATCACCATCACCCGGGAGATCATTAAACTCAAAAGCGTTAAACAGGCCCGGATCGTCGATGAAGAAGACCAGATCGGTTATATCCGGATAGTTTCTTTTCAGGAAGATACGGTCAAATCTTTTGACGACGCGCTGACCCGGTTAAAAGAAAAAGGTTTAAAATCATTGATCATCGATCTGCGTTTTAACGGGGGCGGCCTGATGAACCAGGCGATCGGGCTGGCGAACCGGTTTATCCCGAATGGGGTCATTGTTTCGACCAGAGGCCGCGATGAGCGGGACAACGTGGAAATAAAAGCCGATCCGGAAAAGGCCACCTGTTCAAATCTACCTTTAGTCGTCCTGATCAATGGAGGCACGGCCAGCGCTTCGGAAATATTTTCCGGAGCCATCCAGGACCACAGCAAAGGGATCCTCCTCGGCTCCCGGTCTTACGGCAAAGCGGCCATCCAAACAATAATCCCGATCCCCGCCTCGTCGACGGACCGGCCTGAAGATAAATCAGCCGTCAAATTAACCGTGGCCAAATACTATACGCCATCGGGTAAACTGATCCAGCGGGAGACCAATTCCAATTTGATCGCCGCCAAATCAAAACAATACGGCCTGGAACCGGATGTCCTGCTGGAAATGACCACCCAACAGACCGAAGCCATGATCCAGGCCCGCCGCGCGGAAGTGATAAAAAAAATCCCTGTCCAGGATAATCTCCCCCTTCCGCGGGACAAGCCGGATGACCCGGCTCCCCCCGAAGAGCAACCGCCCGAAAAGCCCGTCCGACCGGATCAGCCGGGTGGATTTATCGATATCCAGCTGGCAAAAGCGATCGAAATATTAAAGGGAAATAACGGGACGGATAAGTAAATGGAATGATGGAATACTGTCCGCCAAAGGACGGATTCGCCAAGGCGAGGAAAGATGGAACAATGGGATTGACACAATGGAAAGAAAAAATATCAATAGAGGCTTTAAAAAACTTCGGGTGTGGCAAGACGCTGTTTCTCTTTACATATTAACTTACGAATCATTTTCTAGATTTCCTTTTGAATTAAAGTGTAGCTGCGGGGCTTGCCCCCGCCAATTATTAAATTAACATGTCCTATCGAAAACATATTAGATTGGCTCCTGAATTATATAAACAGCGAAACTGGTATTTCGTAACACTTGTTTCTAGATTAAGACAAGATTTATTTAAAGAACAAATAAAACGAATTATTGAAGCGGAATTAAAGAATATCCCTTCAAGATTTCCTGCTTGGAATTTAGATTTCTTTGCAATTATGCCTAATCATATTCATTTTATTATTTCTAATTCAAAAGAAAGCGTAATTTCTTTAAGTAAAGTTATCGGGGCATATAAATCTATCGTTTACAAAAAATTGAAAGAAAAATTACATATAAGCAAAAGTATTTGGCAAATGAATTATTATGAACACATTGTCAGAACAGAAAAGGAATTAGATATAATCCGTTTTTATATCATAGCTAATCCACATGAAGAAAAAATTGATTGGAAGAACATAGATAATTACGATTTGCCCGTAATTTTAGAACAAAATAAATAATAATGGGCGACCACAAGGGTCGCAGCTACATATTCCTTACAAAAAATGGCGGTTGGGAAGACAACCTAAGCGATAAAGGATAACGATAATGCAATATTCCACTATTCCACCATTCCAATATTCCAACCATGGTTAAAAAATTTTTATGCCTGGGCATTGAAACTTCTTGTGACGAAACGGCAGCCAGTGTGGTCCAGACCCTGCACCAGAGTAAACACGGTGCAGGGCAAGCGGAGCAGACAATTCTTTCCAACGTGGTCCGTTCCCAGGAAAATCT
>DAOWBV010000169.1 GCA_030633885.1 Planctomycetota bacterium | reverse complement strand
TAGTCAATTCTGTGTATTTATCAAACCCAAATACGCCAGCAAGTATATCCGTGATAATTGTTACAGTATCTGATTCATTGACATCTCTGTCTTTTGCCGTTTTTAGCACCTTTTGAAATTTATTAATTTCTTTTGTAAAACGATCCGATACCTTTTTCGGTATTTTGACCATTAATTACTCCTTGTTTAATTGGAAGTCTAACCATTAATATAATGAATAGTACAAAGTCACGATATTTGGACGGGGTGAAGACAAGAAAACTACTCTTGACATTTTAATCAATCGGGTATTCCGGACCGTAAAACATCCGCTTATCAGCCGGTTCCTTACCGCGGCGTTTACTATCTAATTTCCGACGGTCCTTTTCGACAATATTGGACAACACCACTTCAAACACGGGCTCTTCCTTGGTCTCAACGATCTCCTTGAACCGCATTTTGATGGCACTCTGGATCTTTTCGGTCACATCCTTGAGGTTTGTTCCTTCCCAGGCGGTGTAAGTGGTATAAATCCGCATGGGTTTGTCTGATTTCGCCTTGTTTTTATAGATCCGGACATGCACGTCATGGATATCAGGCAATTTTTTGACCACCCGACGCAGAGAATGTTCGATCGCCGAAAGAGCAATGGAAAAATTACCGCTGTCGATCCTGAGCGTTACGTGGCTGGCGTACTTGCGAACGAATAACCGGCCAAAAAGATAAAATAAGTTGAACAGGACCAACCAGACAGCAATTACGATGCCGAAGAACCGGACGGACGGACCGGATTCATTCGCCTTGTAGGCGAGCTCGGCAAACCAATCCAGATCGACCCGGTTGGCCATCCAGAGGCAGGCAAAAAAACCAGTGGTGACGGCGACCAGCCAATTAAGTGTTTTCATAACTATGGAAAATATTTTCATTTTTATCTCCCGGCCGTAAACCCAACGTGGTTTATGGCTTTTAAAATCTCGATTGTTTTATAGTACAATTTACCCTTGCTTATGTCAATAAAAAAAATTAATACCTACGTCGCCAAAGCGATGAAAATACCGGCCGCGATCAGGGTGCCGATCACCCCGGCCACGTTCGGACCCATGGCGTGCATCAAAAGAAAGTTCTGAGGGTCGGCTTCCTGACCGAGCTTCTGGGAAACCCGGGCAGCCATCGGGACCGCCGAGACCCCGGCCGAACCGATCAGCGGATTGATCTTATTTTTAACGAACAAATTCATTATCTTGGCAAAAATTATTCCGCTGGCCGTGCCGCAAACAAAAGCAAAAAGCCCCAGCCCGTATATCTTAATAACTTCACTTTGCAAAAACTTTTCGCCAACCATAGTTGACCCGACGGCGATCCCGAGAAAAATAGTCACAACATTCATCAGTTCATTCTGCGAAACATTGGTTAACCGTTCCACCACCCGTGACTCTTTAAAAAGGTTACCAAGCATAAACATGCTCACCAGAGGCGCCGCCGCCGGGACAAGCAAACAGATGACCATGGCCGTCATGATCGGGAAAAATATTTTTTCCGCCGAAGAGACCGGCCGTAACTGTTTCATCACGATCGCCCGTTCTTTTTTAGTAGTCAGTAGTTTCATGATCGGCGGTTGGATGATCGGTACAAGCGCGATATAGGAATAAGCAGCAATAGCCGTGAATTTGAGTAAGTGCGGAGCCAGGGCCATAGTGGTAAAAACGGTCGTTGGACCATCCGCGCCACCGATAATACCAATAGAACACGCTTCAGGAATAGTATAACCAAATAGTAATGCCCCGAAAAAAGCGATATAGACACCCACCTGGGCGGCCCCACCTAAAAGAAGAGTTTTAGGATTAGCAATCAAAGGACCAAAATCAGTCATCGCCCCCAACCCCAAAAAGATCAACGGCGGAATAATATCATTCTCTAACCCATAGACATAAAAATAATCAAACAACCCGCCGGCTACGGTCAGATCGGTCAACGGCAGGTTGACTATCAGGACCGTAAACCCGATCGGGACCAGCAGGAGCGGCTCCACCTTCTTTTTTATTCCCAGATAAAGAAAAAAAGCAGCGATCAGCCACATGACCGGATTCTGCCAGCCAAGATGGGTCAAACCGACTTTTTGAAACAGTTCACTTAAAAATTCTGACATATTAAAAATAGTGTACCTCAGGTTGTCTCAACCTGAGGATCTTTGCCGAGATTGAGACAATCTCGGCTACTCCCTTTATTCAATCACCGCCAGGACCGTATCCGCTTCGATCGTCTGTTCGGGCTGGACTAAGACTTCCTTAACGGTCCCGTCCGCCGGCGCGACTACCTTCATCTCTATTTTCATCGATTCAAAAACGATCATTGGATCGTTCTTCTTGACTTTATCACCGGGCTTGACGTTGACCTTGACGATCTTGCCCACCATCGGGGCGATTACTTTTTGTTCTGGCATAATTCAGATCTCCTTTATACTTATGTCGTGTAACGGGAACCTCTAGACTTCCACAAATATTAGTGGAAACCTGAAGGTTTCCGCTACATCAGAATTACTTTATTTCTTCGGAAACAGCTTTCCCACGATCGTGATGCAGACCCAGAGGATGATCATCACGATAAATACCGCGCTTAATCCGGTCAGGCAGATCTTTAATCCTTCACTCATATCTGTTATCTTTCAGTTTTTCCGTGTTGTAGCCGCGACCTTTATGAAACGACAGTGGAATCCCGACCTAATCGGGACGGTCGCCCATTTTGGCGAGGGCAAGCCTCGCAGCTACAGATCTATTCATCACTCATCATTCATAATTCATAACTTTTATACCGGCGTGATCCCGATCTTCTTCTTCGGCAGTTCGTCGTGCTTATTCAACGAAACCTCCAACGCCTGGATCAGGGTCGGCCGCATCCGGCGCGGATCAATAATATCATCCACGTGCTGGAGACTGGCCGAGTACATGGGATTTACGTATTTGTCGTGAAATTCTTTCAGTTTTTCCTGTTTCAGTTTTTTCGGATCGCTGGCCGCTTTCATTTCCTTGCGGAAAAGGATATTGACCGCCCCGTCCGGCCCCATCAGGCAGATCTCGGCCGTCGGCAGTTCAAAAACAAAATCAGCACCCAGATCCTTACTGCACATAGCCAGGTAACCGCCGGCGTAGGCCTTCCGTAAAACCGTGGTGATCTTCGGCACCGTCGCCTCGGCATAAGCGTAAAGCATCTTGGCCCCGTGCCGGATGATCCCGTCACGTTCGCTCTTGGAACCGATCAAATAGCCCGGTACGTCCTGGAAATTAAATAACGGAATATTAAAAGCGTTACAGAACCGGATGAAACGGGAACCCTTGTCCGAAGATTTATAATCCAGGCACCCGGCCATGATCAAAGGATTATTGGCCACGATGCCGACGGTGTGGCCGTTCAACCGGGCCAGGCCGACGATCAAATTCGGCGCGAATTCCGGTTTAACCTCGAAAAACTTTCCATCATCCACCACCCGCTTGATCACTTCGTGCATATCATAAACACTGTTCGGGTCCGACGGAATGATCTTAACCAGATCTTCATTGATCCGGTCCGGTTTGTCTTTCGGTTTCACGTACGGCGGTTTTTCGTGGCAGTTCAGCGGCAAATAACTTAAAAGTTCCTTGGTCCGATCCAGACAATCTTTATCATCTTTCGTGGTCAGGTCCGAAACGCCACTAATCCTGGCGTGGACTTTCGGACCGCCCAGTTCCTCTTCGGTCACGTCCTCATAAACCACCGCTTTGACCAGCGGCGGACCGGCGATAAACATGTAACTGGTCTTTTCGACCATAAAAATAAAATCCATCAACGCCGGTGAATAGGCCTGCCCGCCGGCCACCGGACCCATGACCAAAGCGATCTGGGGTATCAACCCGGAACTACGGACGTGCCGGAAAAACAGCTGGCCGTAAAGGCTCAAAGCGCCCATCTCTTCGGTCACCCGCGCCCCGCCCGAATCGTTGATCCCGATCACCGGACAACCCATCTTCTGGGCCAGATCAAGCGTCTTGCAGATCTTCCGGCCGTGCATCTCGCCGAAACTGCCACCAATAACCGTGAAATCTTCGGAATAAACGAAACAATGGCGTCCGTTAACCTTACCGTAACCGGTGACCACGCCGTCCGCCGGGACTTCTTTTTTATCCAGACCGTAATCGCGGCCGATGTGTTTAGCGAAGACGTCGAATTCCACAAAGGTCCCTTTGTCCATCAGGTAATCGATCCGTTCCCGGGCGGTCATCTTCCCTCTTTCATGCTGTTTA
>DAOWBV010000026.1 GCA_030633885.1 Planctomycetota bacterium | reverse complement strand
TCGCCGATGGCCAGCGGGACATCGAGAAATTTTGAGAGTGTCCGGGCCAGCAGGGTCTTACCGCAACCGGTCGGACCGACCAACAGAACGTTACTCTTTTCCATCTCCACTTCATCGGCCGGAGTAGGATTAAGGATCCGTTTATAATGATTGTTGACGGCCACGGAAAGGATCTTCTTGGTCCGCTCCTGTCCGATGACGTATTTATCGAGATAAGCTTTGGTTTCTTTCGGAGTAGGCAGTTTTTTCAGCAGGTCATCTTTTTTCAGCGGTTTCCGGTGCGGCCGGGTCTTATCAACGTGCAGCATCTGGGTGCATAATTCGACGCAATTGGTACAGATGGCGACTGCCCCCGGTCCGGCGATCATTTCCACGGGCCGCTTGGACTTACCGCAGAAGGAACACCGATCCGGCGGAATCTGACCAAAACCGCCGCCATCAATATTTTTTTTCTTTTTGCGTGCCATAATTTTTTAAGTAGCGAAGAGCGAGAGTTTTTATTTTTCCTTCGCTTTCTTTTCCCTCAAGGTTTCAACCACCTTATCGACCAACCCGTATTCCCGGGCCGCTTCGGAAGACATAAAGAAATCACGGTCCGCGTCTTTTTCTATTTGCTCAACCGACTGACCGGTATGCTTGGAGATAATATTGTTTAATTTCTGTTTCAAGGTAATAATCTCTTCGGCCTGGATCTTAATATCGGTCGCCGAGCCCTGAACCCCGCCCCATGGCTGATGGATCATCACCCGGGCATGCGGTAAAGCGTAACGTTTTCCTTTGGTCCCGGCCGCCAACAGAACCGCGGCCATACTGGCCGCCTGACCGATACACCAGGTAGCCACGTCGCACTTGATGAACTGAATAGTATCGTAAATGGCCAGGCCGGCGGTAACCGAACCGCCCGGACAGTTAATATAAAGATCAATGTCATTGGTGCTTTCACTTTGCAGGAACAATAACTGGGCAATAACTAAATTGGAAACAAAATCATCGATGGGCGCGCCGATAAAGATGATCCGGTCTTTTAATAAACGGGACCAGATATCATAAGCTCGTTCGCCGGTACCGCTTTTTTCGATGACAATGGGCGTCAGGTAACTCATCAAATTCTCCTCGGATAATACCTTAAGTAGCTGCGACCCTTGTGGTCGCCATTAGAAGCGGGGACAAGCCCCGCAACTACCAGATATTAACACCATAAAGGTTAATCGGTAATCTTGGCCTTTTCCCTTAATAACTTTCTTACTTTTTCCTCTTTTATTTCATTACGCAACTGACCCATCAGGTTATGCCGTTCGTAATAAGTCTTGATCTCCTGAGGCCATTTACGGTACTGCGTGGCGATCTGATTGATCCGTTCCGTGATCTCGTTATCAGTCACATAGACCTTTTCTTTCTTGATGATATGTTCCATAATAAAATGGATCTTCAGGTCCTTTTCGGTCTGGGCCTTTGAGTCTTTCTTGGCCTTTTCCAGTTCCTCACGGATCTTATCTTCCGCCATCCCGCCCTGATGCAGTTCCAGACGCCGTCGCTGGGCGAGATAATCAACACCCTTGGTCACTAAACTCTCGGGCAGCGGGAAATCAGTCTCCTTCAGGATCTTTTCCATAATATCATTTTCCATGGCCCGCTCGGCTTCTTTTTCCTTATCGCGCATGATACCTTTTTTCAACTCTTCTTTCAGGTGCTTCAAATCAGTCAGGTTAAGCTGCTTGGCCCAGGCATCATTAACCTCCGGTAATTTGATACTCTTGACTTCTTTGACGGAAACTTTTAAAACAGCCGGTTTGTTCCGGAATTCCGGTTTTTCGTGTTCTTTAGGAATAGTAACTTTGATTTCTTTAACATCGCCGGCCTTGGCACCGGTTAAGGCCTTGACTAATTCAGGCGCCGGTTTATTGAATAACCTTAATTCCGAGGTCAGCTTTAACGGGCTGTTTTCCTGTTTACCGACCATCTGATCTCCCATCTTCGTTTCCTGATCAGCGATAACAATATCACCCTCCCGGGCCGGTTCCTTCTGAACGATCACTTCTCCCCGCGACTGCCGCAACCCTTCCAACGCTTTATTGACTTCGGCGTCGGTCACTTTCGGAACCACTTTCTTTATTTCAATCCCTTTGTATTTTTCCAGTTTGATCTCAGGGCTGACCTCGACGGTCACCTCGAAATCCAGCGCTTTATTCTGATCAAAGGGAATCTTTTTATGGTCAATGTCCGGCTCGGCGATCGGGTTCAACTTTTTTTCTTTCAACACGTCCTCATAAGAAGAATTGATCAGATCAAGTTTCACCTCCTCGTTAACTTCCTTGCCGTATTTACGTTCCAGAAAACCGCGCGGGGCCTTACCCTTGCGGAAACCCGGCACGCTCGCTGATTCCAGAAAGTGCTGGTACTTCTCATCCAGCTTTTCCTTCACTTTTTCCGGAGGGATCTTGATCTTAATGGATAACTTACAGGGACCGATCTCTTTAACTTCTGTTTGCATAAAACTACCTTTCTTTTCGGATTGTTTTTTGGTTTGGCGAATGTTCATTATAATCAAAATACCCTTCCCGTCAAGGTTTTTGTATCGGGTGACTGAACAATCCCCTCTTGTCCGCCGAAGGACAGATCCGCCTCAGGCGGAAACCCCTCACCGATATGCATCGGGACTCCACTTCGTTCCGCTTTCTAGAGGGGAGCCATAGGGGAACAAAAAAAGACTTTCTGACCCGGAACGATTTTACTTGTTTTGAGAATTAACCTGAGATAAAATGATTCGATAGGCTCACCGTCCTGAGCAAAGTCGAAGGATAAGTCCGTGAAAATGAAAAAATTATTTAAGGAGAACGGCCAGATCGCCCGGCAGTTCGAGAACTACGAGATCAGACCTCAGCAGATCGAGATGAGCGAAGCGATCGAAACATCCCTGACGGCGCGGCGGCACCTGATCGTGGAAGCCGGCACCGGTATCGGCAAAACCTTTGCTTATCTGGTCCCGGCCATCCAGTCCGCCCTGCACAATAAAAGACCGGTCGTTATTTCCACCCACACGATCAACTTGCAGGAACAGATACTGAACAAAGATATTCCCCTGTTAAAAAACGCGCTCGAAGTCGATTTCACCGCCGCCCTGGGCAAGGGACGAAGTAATTATCTCTGCCTGCGCCGCCTGAATACCTCCCGCCATTTCCAGAAAAATCTCATCGAAACATCACAAGAACAGTCCGAACTCAAACAGCTGCAACAATGGAGCAAAAAGACCGATGACGGAAGCCTCTCCGATCTGGACTGGCTACCGATCAACGCGGTCTGGTTAAAAGTCTGCTGCGAACAGGACAACTGCGCCGGCAAAAAATGCCAGTCCTTTAAACAATGTTTTTATTTCCGGAGCCGGCAGAAATTAAAAAACGCCTCACTGGTCATCGTCAACCACTCACTCCTGCTGATCGACGCCATGCTCCGGACCAGACACAACGTCAATCTCCTGCCTGATTACCAAGTTCTGATCCTTGACGAAGCGCACCGGTTTGAAACCGTCGCCCAGGAACACCTGGGACTAAGCATCAGTAACGCCCAGGTCCATTACCTCCTGAACCGTCTTTATCAACCAGCCCGGAACAAAGGTCTGTTGACTTTAATGAAAGACGCCCCGCCGGCCTGGATTGAATGCCAACGGATCATCGACGAAACCCGTAACCTGACCGATGAGTTTTTTGAGAACGTGGCCATGTGGCTGGAAGAAAAAGCCCCGAATAACGGCCGAATTAAAAAAAAGTTGTTCGTCGAAAACATTCTGGCTCCCGGGTTGATGAAATTACATTTCAGCCTAAAAAAAGTAAAGACCGGCCTGCCGAAAAAACCGGTCCGGACCAGAAAAAAGAATCAGTTTGACGAAGTGGAACTGGAAGCGTATATCAACCGGGCGCTGGCCCTGGCCGGAGAACTGGATTCTTTCCTCCAGCAGACAGCCGCCCAAACGGACGAGCTTCGCCCTAATGGGCGGAAAGAAAAACACGTTTACTGGGTGGAAGTAACGCACCGCCAGCGAACGCAGCCTCGGATCACCCTCAAAAGCGCGCCGGTCAATGTCAGTGAAACATTAAATGAGATTTTTTTCAACCAGAACGAATCTGCCCCGGAAACGGTGGTCCTGACCAGTGCCACTTTAGCCGTCGACCGAAAAAACGGGCTGGGTTACATAAAAAATAAATTGGGCGTGGAGGAAGCGACCGAACTGATCCTGAATTCACCTTTTAATTACAAAAAACAGGTGTCCTTGTACTTAACCCCAGCTTTACCGGACCCGAACGACAAAAATTCCTTTGAAGTGGCGGCCAGCGATAAGATCCTGCAGTATTTAAAATTATCCCACGGCCGGGCCTTCGTTCTTTTTACCAGTTATGACCTGATGGACCGGATCTACGAACGGTTAGCCTCGCCGTTGATGGAATTAAAATTCTGGCCATACAAACAGGGACAGGACTTACCCCGCCACCAAATGCTGGAAGCCTTCAAGGGCAAAACCGGCGCGGTTATCTTCGGCGCGGATAGCTTCTGGCAGGGAGTGGACGTACCGGGTGACGCTTTAAGTAACGTGATCATTACCAAGCTCCCCTTTCCGGTCCCCAGCACCCCGCTGGTGGAAGCGAAAGTTGAACAGATGGAAAACGAGGGAATTGATTCCTTCATGAATTATTTTATTCCGGAAGCAATTATTAAATTACGGCAGGGTTTCGGCCGCTTGATTCGGACCAAAACTGATAAAGGAATTATCGCTATCCTGGACAACCGGATTCTCAACAAGTACTACGGCCGGTTGTTCCTGAATTCTTTGCCGGAATGTCAAATAATTGTTGATAAGTAAAAGTTTTTTAGTATAGTATAATCAGTTTTAGAATTAGATAAAAAGTCGTCTTTTATGAACTTGAATAGCATCCAGCGTTCACTCAAACCGCAATTAACCAAAATTGAACGTCAATTCAAAGAATCTCTTTTTAATAATGGCGGCATAGCCAGGATTTTTTCCGCCCAGTTGACCCGTTTTAAAGGGAAAAGACTCCGGCCGATCATGCTTCTCTTAGCCGCCCAGGCCACTGGCAAGATCAAACCGGCCCATCTTGATCTGGCCGTCATCATCGAATTGATCCATAATGCCACCCTGGTCCACGATGACGTGCTCGATGAGGCTACCATCCGGCGTAATATCAAAACCATTAACGATCGCTGGGGAAATGAGTCTTCGATCCTCTTCGGCGATTTTTTATTATCCAATGCTTTCCTGACCTGCCTGCAAGTCAAGTCCGAAAAAGCCATGCAGATCCTTTCCCGGACTACTTTCAAAATGTGCCACGGGGAATTAACGCACAGCGGAAAAAAATTCGACCTTTCCCTGAGAGAACCGGAATACCTGGATATCATTCAGGAAAAAACGGCCTCGCTTTTCAGCGCCGCCACCCAACTGGGCGCGATGTTTGCCTGTAATAACAGTAATGGTAGTCCAAGCTATCAGCGAGAAGTAAACCGGCTCGCCCAGTACGGACTGTATTTCGGTATGGCTTATCAGATCATGGACGATTATTTCGATATTGTCTGCCAGGACAAAGATACCGGCAAAACCACCTGGGCGGATATCAATAAAGGCAAAGTGACTTTGCCGGTCATTTCACTCACCCGGAGTTTACCGGCGAAAAAAAGAAGTTATCTTAAACGAATTATATTTTCCAACGGCCGACCGGCCAATCGGCAAAAAATCATTCGGCTCCTGAACAAACATAACGCTTTGTCATATTCTCTGGAAAAAGCCAAGAATTATGTCCGGAAAGCCAAAGAGACGCTCAGCCCCCTGAAAAACTCTTCCGCCAAAGAATCATTGAAACGGCTGGCCGAAGAAATCGTGCCCCGATAAACACGAAACCGCGAAAGACTAAGTAAGTAAACCCATAATTTCAAGATTTAGCGGTTAAAATCTATCATGAAAGAAGCCTCTTTCTACGACAGCCGACCAGAACAAAAATGCCAGTGCCGGATCTGTCCCCATAATTGCCTGATTGCCCTGAACAGAACCGGTCTCTGCCGCCAGCGCCGTAATATTAAAGGCAAGTTATATCTGGCCAACTACGCCCGGGTCACGTCTCTGAACATGGATCCGATCGAAAAGAAACCGATTTACCATTTTTACCCCGGTACGGAAATCCTTTCCCTCGGCACCAACGGCTGTAACCTGACCTGCATGTTCTGCCAGAATTGGTCGATCTCACAACAGGATTCGGAATCCTCTGAACTGACACCGGACAAAGCGATCGAGCTGGCCCGCCAATATAAATCGTCAGGTATTGCATATACTTACAACGAACCATTAATGTGGTATGAATACACGTTGGACACGGCCCGGCTGGCCCGCACCCAGGGACTGAAAAACGTCCTGGTCACCAACGGCTACATTAATCCCGAACCGCTGGCCAAACTCCTGCCGGCTATCGACGCGTTGAACATCGATATCAAAAGTATTGATGACGCTTTTTACCAAAAACTCTGTCGGGCCCGGGTAAAACCGGTCCTGGAAACAGCCCGAACCGCGAAAAAGAACGCCCTGGTGGAAATAACTAACCTGATCATCCCGGGCGAAAACGACCGGGATGAAAATTTCGAGGACTTGACCAGCTGGGTAGCGGAAAATCTGGGCCGGGAAACCCCGATCCACTTTTCCTCTTATTACCCCACTTATAAACTGAAACAACCGCCCACCCCGATGAAAAGTTTACACCGGGCTTATCAAATCGCCAAAAAACATCTCGACCACGTCTATTTAGGTAATGTGGCCACGCAAGAAGAAGGCGATACTTTCTGCCATCAGTGCCAAACCAAACTTATTCAACGGGCCGGTTACCAAATCAATATTTTAAAATTAACGCCGGAAGGAAAGTGCGGCCAATGCGGAGCGGAGAATAATATCGTCAGATGAATATAAAAAAGATCTGGTTCATATTGATACCGCTGGCAATAGTGATTGTGATCGGAGCTTACCTGGTCCTGATACCGCCAAAACCGACACCGCCGCAACAAACACCGGTGATCCTCCGGATCAACCAACACGAACTCCAGATCGAAGTGGTCTTTACCCCCCAAACGCGCGCCAAGGGATTAATGAACCGACCAAGTCTGCCGGAAAATAACGGGATGCTTTTTATCTACCCGAACGAACAACCGTTATCTTTTTGGATGAAAAATACCCGGATCCCTCTGGCCATTGCCTTTATCAAAGCGGATCATACGATCATCCAAATAGAATCAATGAAACCTTTTGACGCGAATTCCACCGTCTCTAAAAAACCGGTCAAATACGCCCTGGAAGTCAATGACGGCTGGTTTAAAAAGCATCGGATTAAGGTCGGGAACCGGGTCGAATTACCCGGTTATATCACCTACCTGCGAGCAGAATAAAATACTCATTATTTTCTAACTTAATTGTTAAAAAAAACTGGACATAACGTCGTTTAAAACTTATAATTTACAATCTGTAAAGTTGTAACAAAGCCGGAAAAAAGACAGGAAAAGGATAATCCATACCCTGTATCAGACCCGAAATGGTCGGGGCAGGGTTCGTCCTTCGCCTTTCCGGACGAGGGACAAAAAAATACTAAATAACCCTAATTTTCAGGCAAGAAATAGCTTGGAATTACCGATAATAGCTTATCCACTTTAACCTTGTTTTTTCCGGCCAATAAATTAAAAAGATTCTATGAAGTTAACTAAATTACAGGCCCAGGGATTTAAATCATTCGCTAAACCGATTGAATTTCACTTTAACGATGGTATTACCGGCTTAATCGGACCCAATGGCTGCGGAAAAAGTAATGTCGTTGACGCTTTTAAATGGGTGCTGGGCGACCGGAGTGCCAAATCACTCCGCGGTTCCGAGATGAGGGACGTGATCTTTAACGGATCGAACAGTAATTCCTCAGCCAGCTACGCCGAGGTCTCGCTTTCTTTCTCCAATAACGGTAACGGCCACTCAAAACCGGCTGAAGAACAGATCAACGAAACCCCGCCCACCACCGAAGGCCAGGTTGCAACTTCCCCCCGAAAAAGTTTACCCATTGAATACGACGAAGTGACTATCACCCGGCGGTTGTACCGGTCCGGGGAAAGTGAATACCTGATTAATAGCCAACCGGTCCGTCTGAAAGACATCAAAGAACTGTTCATGGGCACCGGTATCGGAATGGAATCATATTCGATTATTGAACAGGGAAAAATCGATTTCATTTTACAATCAAATTCCCGGGAACGGCGCGGCCTGTTCGAAGAAGCCGCCGGGGTCAGTAAATATAAAGCCAAAAAACGGGAGACGGAATCCAAGCTGGAACGGGTCAACCAGGACCTGCTTCGACTGAGTGATATCATCCGCGAGGTGAAACGGGAGATCCGGTCCATCAAGATCCAGGCAACTAAGGCGGAAAAATACCGACGGATGCTGGCCGAACTGAAAGAAAAGAAAACCCGTCTGGCCATGCACCATTACCGGGAATTAAAGACCGATCAAAACCGCCTGACCGATCGGATCGGCGAGATAAATACCCGCCAGCAGGCGCTGATCGAACAGATCAAATCGCTGGAAGAATCGGTTATCCAGATCGAGCAGGAATTGCTGGTCCTGGACAACAATTTCAAACGTCATCAGTCCAACCTGTTGACGATCAACTCCCAGCATGCTTCGGTCAGCCAGGAGATCACCAACGCCCGTCAGCGCCGGACCGAATACAACGAAACCCTCGACCAGGCTAAACAAAGTTTAGGCCAGATCACCGAAAAAGCGATCGCCACCCGGAACAAACTCTGCGGCATAATGCAGGAAATAGAAACACTGAAAAATGATATTACTTCACTGGCCGCGACCCTGGAATCCAAAAACAATATTTTACAGGAACTCAATCAAGGCATTGAAACCCTGACTCAGGAACTGGAAACTAAAAGAAACAACGTTCTGAACAGTGCTCACAAAAAATCGCGTTACCAGAATGAATTAACTAGCATCCAGGCTGAATTAAAAAATCTGTCTATCCGCCGGGAAAAAACGGAAAAGCGGACGGCGGAAATCGATTCAGAACTGGCTAATGGTCAGGATAAAATTTACCGGCTCAAGGAAGAACAAGAAACGATTTTCGGTAAAAATAATGCCCTGAAAGAAGAATTACATCAACGGGAAGCAAGCATCGAATCCCGAAAAGAGGAAGCCGCCAACCTATTAGAAGCGATCACCCGGCAAAGAGAAGAAGTCCACCGGAAAACTTCTCGTCAAGAAGTGCTGGAAGACCTGGAAAACCACCAGGAAGGTTTGGACCGCGGCGTGACCTCTATCCTGGAAGCCCTTAAATCCAATCCTCAACAATTCGGTACGGTCCACGGTATCGTTGCCGATCTGATCGATGTGGAACCGAACTATGTTTCCGCCGTGGAAGCAGTCCTGAAAGATATGAGCCAGGCTATCGTCACCCAGACTATGGAAGACAGTCTCCGCGTCCTGGAATTCATCAAAAAAGGTTCCTATGGCCGGGTCACAACGATCGCTTTAGACAATCTGCATAATCATATTAACCGCTGCCCACCCCTGCCTCACGTGACCGGGGTCCGGGGCCAAGCCGACCAATTAGTCAAAACCGAACCCCACCTGAAACCGTTAGTGGAATTCCTGCTCGGCGATTATCTGGTGGTGGAAAATCTTGATATCGCCCGGCAAATCATGATCAACCACAGCCATTTCCGACCCATGCTGACTTTGACCAGCGAAGTCATCTCCGCGGCCGGGGTTATTTCAGTTAGTACTTCCGAATCAGCAGGAACCGCGTTTAGCGAACCGGGCATTAACCTCCTCTCCCGTAAATCCGAATTAAGAAGAATCCCTGAAGACTGCGCCCGGTTACAGGAAAAACTGATGGCCCTGGAAAGCCAGTACGCGCAATGGACCAGCGAGATCGACAACCTCGTCAAAGACTGCCAGTCATTGCGTTATCAAGTCTATGATCAGAAAACCCTGGAAGTGGAAAAGCAAAGGCAAATAGAAGAGATAACCCAACGGCAGGATCTACTCACCAGGGAAAAAGAAATAAATAAACTGGATTTAACCGAAGCTAATACCCAGATTGACGCCTTGTCCGAACGGTCTGGTTCCATAGTCCAGATGTTGAGGGAATTATCCGGGAGCCAGAACCAGCTTAACACTACCATCGAACAATTAAACCAGCGGATCAGCCGGCACGGTGACGAGAAAAAAACACTGGGGCAGGAAGTCACCGAGCTCAAGATCAAGCAGGCCCACTCAGTCGCCCGGCAGGAACAGCTGGAAAACATGATCATCGAGGTCAACAATCAAATCGTTCATTTCGAAACAACCTTAAACGATATTTCCCGGACAATCACGGACCTGAAAAACAAAATATCAACCCTGGAAACCACCCTGCAGGAAAAAGAATTAGTCCTCAAACAACTGACCGTCGACCAAACCCAACTACAGGACAAAAATAAGACCTTGACCGAGGAATCGGAACGGTTAAAAACTTCCTGCCAGGATAAAAAAATGTCCGGCGCCAACTGTCAACAGGAAAAGCAACAGCTGGTCAACGAACATAACGAACTAACCTTACAGGAAAAAGAGAGCAGCCTGAAATTAGACAATCTGCAGGAAAAGCATACGGAGGATACCGGTATCAACCTGGCCGAGGCGTACGACAAACAAGTTCAAGGAGAAAATGTAGCGGAAGGCTTCAGCCTTCCATCCCAAGCTGGATCAGAACAGACAAATAATGGAAACCTGAAGGACTTCGACGGTGAGCTCAGTCGAACCGTTTCCGCTACATCTCAAGAAACAGAAGAAGCAAACTGGGAAGATCTCTCCCATCAGGTGGAAGAACTCAAAAGCAAAATGGGTTCGGCCACCGATGTAAACATGTATTCTATCGACCAACTGAAAGAACTGGAAGAACGTTTCAAATTCCTTTCCGAACAGGAAGCGGATCTCAATAAATCCAAAGAATCGCTACAGGAACTGATCCGGAAACTGAACCGGACCAGCCGGGAAATGTTCCAAATAACTTTCGACCAGATCCATAATAACTTTAATATCCTGTTCCGTAAACTTTTCGGCGGAGGTAAAGCCCAGCTGATCTTGGAAAACGAAAACGGGTCAGACGTTCTGGATGCCGGGATTGAGATCATCGCCAAACCGCCCGGCAAGGAACCGTCTTCGATCAGCCTGCTTTCCGGCGGCGAAAAAACGCTCACCGCCCTGGCTCTGGTGATGAGTATTTTTCAGTTAAACCCCAGCCCGTTCTGTATCCTGGACGAAGCTGACGCCACTCTGGACGAAACCAACGTGGACCGCTTTGTCGCGCTGGTCAAACAATTCACCGGTAATTCACAATTCATTATCATCACTCATAACAAAAAAACCATGTTAGCGGCCGATGTCCTTTATGGTTTAACCATGCAAACTTCGGGCATCTCGAAAAAAATCTCGGTTAAAATGTCGGATGACGCTCCGATCACAATGGGATAATGGTTAAAAAATATTTCTGCTCATTTCTTTTTCTGATCCTGATCGCTTCAGGTACCGGCCTGGTCCAGGCGGAAGAAAGCCTCTGGCCACTTGACAGCAAATCGTACAACCTGCACGGATTGACCCCCGAAAAACTTTATCCTATTTCCATTTACGAAGAAGACGAGGACCCGCCCCCGCACAGCCTGGCCTTTGAGCAGTTTTCCGTTCAGTTCTGGGGCGGTACGTTGCGCCTGCGGAAAAGTGAATCCAAGATGCGGGACCTGAATAACTCATTAACGCGGACGAAAAAAGATTTTGATGATAATATCGGGCTGGGCGGTATCAAATTCGAAAACATTTATCTTTATCCCGAATCAAAAAAAACCAGCGGACGCTGGTTTACTATGGGCTTGAATATTTACGGTTTTGAAACGACCTATCCGGTCATACTCGCTAACGGAGTGATCACCCAGACCAACAAGATCGGGTCCGCCAACCTGATAATCATGGTCAATTTAAAAATCGCGCCGAACCTGGGCCGGATCAAGCCTTATATCAGTTTCGGCATAGGACCGGCCTGGACACGAGTGCGGGTGGAACGAACCAGTGAGGATGGAATTAACACTCCGGTGCTCGACCACAGCCGGAACATAGACGCGACCGCCGCCGTGGAAGCCGGGTTCGGAATCGAATTCTATCTGGGAAAACACGCCTATCTAACAGTGGAAGCCAAAGGAATGAAGCTGACTAACGAATACGAATTGTTTTACGACCGGGCCACCAAAGCATTCACGCACGACCTCTCCACAACTTACCAGGGAAGCGTCTCCTCTTTCGGACTGGCCATCAGGTTTTAACCTGACAGTCAATCATCTTTCATTAACTTACCGGCGGATACCGATAATAAACCTGCAACGTTAAAACGGCCATGGAGGTCGTGTAGAGCCGGCCGCCGAAACTGCTCCAGCGATCAACCGGTTCCCAGGTACCTTTGTCATATCCTTTTTTAATCTGGGCCTGCAGGAGAGCTTCTTTCATGCTCTTGTTCCAGGTCGACCACTCCTCGCCGCCTTTCATAAACATGGCTAAACTGCCAAAATACCAGTAATAAAAATCGTTGGCCATTTCCTGACCGTACGGATGAAACTCCGGTTTATTGGACAGCATTATCTTCTGTTGGGCCCGGGCCAAACCGTCGGATTCAGACCAGCCCATGAATAATTGACAAAACATCCCGACCGCGGTCAGGGCTGTCACCCCGTTGGGATACTGGTTCAATGCCCGGTAACCGACCCGACCATCCTTGTCCGTGATCGAAGCCAGCCATTTACTGGACTTCTGAAGCGATTCAAAAACACCGGGGATCTTCAATGTCTGGGCCAACCTCAAAGGCGGAATCTGCCAACCGCTGACCGAAGTATCACTCAATCCAGACTTGGCAATATATCCCCAGCCGCCGTTATTGTTCTGGGCGTTGATCGTGAACCGGACCGCCTTTTCCACCGCCCCGACCAAAGTCTTATCACCGGTCAAAGCGTACAGTTCCAACAAAGCCAACGACGCGATACCATGATTATACATATAATTAAGATACTTGTCATTCATCCGCTCCGGGCCGATCACCCCGCTGGCCTGTTGTTTTGAAGTCAAATACTGTAAACTTTTATCGACGACGGTAGAATATTGACCTGATTGATGAGTATGCCCGTCTCCTAAAAAAGTCAACAAGACCAGGCTGGTCAGGCCAACAGTGTATTCTTTCATCCCGTCGTATTTGGCCGGGTCCCAGGAACCGTCCGGTTCCTGGTGAGTGGATAACCATTTGAGGCCGGACTTAACAGCCTGGCCTGTCCCGGACCCGCCGTATTTAGTCCGGGCCTGCTGACGATACCAACTTTCCCCGCGATTACTCAAGGCGTTCAGCAAACGACGGTCACCGTCAAGAGCCAACCCACTCAGTTCCGGTTTCCATTTCGTCCTTTTTAAATGTTCATCCAGGTTAACGACCCAGTTATCCTTCAGCGGTTTTTCATAATTTGGTTCGACGTAATACGGATCCGGAAAAATCGGGAGTGGCACGTCAGGCTGATCGGTTCTCAGTATATCTTTCCACCCGTTGTCCTCGTCGCCTGACCCCGTTAAAATATCAGGCGGTGGCTCATAAGTTATCGGCGGTTTCGGTTGTGCCGGCTGTTCGAAAACAACTTTGTAAGCATCAGCGGATGGTTGCGGCACCGGACTGATCACGATAAAAGAAAGAATGAGCAAAAGGAGGGCCACCGCGGCGGTTGAGATCGCCCAGGGCGGTAAATAGCGCAGATGTAATCTGGTTTCGGCCAGTCTGTCCTGAATCGCTCCGCGTAATCGGGTCCACGCACCGGTTGAAGCCGGCGTTGATACCAACTGATCCACGGTCGCCAGGATCCGGGATTCCAGGTCCGGAGAGGGTGATATTTCTTCGATTGAACCCAGAGTCTCAAAAACCCGGACCAATTTCTGATATTCTTCCCGGCAAACAGCGCAATCGGTCAGGTGTTTCCGGACCTCAAACTGTTCTTCCGGCGAAGATTCGTTTCTTAAATAACTGACTAAATCGTAATTTTTCTGACAGGTCATAATATTTCCCTTAACTTAATAATCGCCTGATGCATCCGCGATTTCACGGTCCCCACCGGGATATCCAGCACCTCGGCGATCTCACGGTAACTCATCGTCTTAAAAACGTTCAGGGTGATGATCACCCGCTGTTCTTCCGATAACCGGGTCAAAACCTTTTTTATTTTGATCACCAGTTCCTTTTGACCGGCGATCTCATCCGGACCCGGGTCGGCTGACCGAACAGTTTCTTTTAAAGATTTTTCTTTGTCTTCATCGATCGTCTGGTCGAGGGAAACCGCCCGTTTCCGCCCGTCTTTTCTCAACTTATCGATCCAGGTGTTCCGGGCGATCTTATAAAGGAAGGTAGTAAACTTGGCCGTCGCCTGATACGTATCCGCCCCCTTCACCAGCTTGATAAAGACTTCCTGAGTCAGATCTTCCGCTGTATGGGCATTCCAGACCAGTTTATAAAAAAAATTGACCAGCGGTTTCTGATGACGCCGAACCAGCTCCGCGAACGCCTTTTTGTCGCGTTTTTTCTTAAACCGGAGCATCAACTCAACGTCGTCTCTATCTATCATATATAAACGTAAAAAAAGCGGATTGGTTCAATTTTTTACACGAAATCTTCTATTTGGAAAATTTCTTGACCGTCTTCGCGTCCATCCGTAAAACCACTTCGGTAATCAGCTTAACCGTATTCTCATAGTCTGCCCGGTGAATAATACCGGAATGACTGTGGATGTACCGGGTTGGGACACCGATATAGATGGACGGTACGCCTTCGGCGTGGATATGGATCATCGCCCCGTCGGTCGCCCCGCCTTCCAGGGCCTCTAACTGGTAGGGTATTTTTTTCTTTTTTGCCGTCTCGATCACGAAGTCACGCAACCGCAGATTCGGAATCATGCCGCGGTCATATAAATTAATCTGCGGCCCTTTCCCTAATATACCCAGCGCCTTTTCACCGCCGGGATAATCCTGGGCCAGACCGACATCGCAAACCAGCGCTACGTCCGGGTTAACCTTATTGGCCGAAGTCCGGGCACCACGCAAGCCCACTTCTTCCTGGACCGTGCCGACCCCATAAACAGTATTAGGATGTTTTTTCTTCCGCAGGAATTGAAGCACTTCAATAAAGATGGCGCAGCCGATCCGGTCATCCCAGGCCTTGGCCAGAATGTAATCAGGATTAGCCATCAGGGTAAACGGTGAATCAGGAATGATCGGATCTCCGGGCCGGACACCAAGTTTTTCCGCGTCTTTTTTATCTTTGGCGCCGATATCGACGAATAAAGCCTTCTTGTCTAACGGTCTTTTTCTCTCTTCTTCGGACATCAGGTGCGGGGCCTTGGAACCAACCACGCCGACAAGATCACCCTTATAAGTATGAACGATCACCCGCTGAGAAGGCAACTGCGAATGGATCCAGCCGCCCAGCGAAACGAATTTGAGGTACCCCTCCGGGGTGATCAGCTTGGTCATGAACCCGACTTCATCCATATGACCGGGCAGCATGATTCTGGGGCTATCACTCGTACCGCGCTTTTCACACACAATGCTACCCATCTTATCGTAGCTGATCTTGGTAAAACCCTTCATTTCCGACTCGATCACTTTAGCCACTTCAGACTCAAACCCGGACACGCCATTCACCGTGGTCAATTTCCGCAAAAGCTCTACTCTTTTCTTATCCATATCACAATCCTCTCTGCCCCGATGAATATCGGGGCTCAAAATATTATCTTAATTCTCTGCTATTCTTCACCGTCGGCACCCATTTTTGCCAGTCTTTATTGATCTCGTCGATCGATTTTCCCAATAATTCTTCAGCGAATTTTATTCCAGTTCGGTCATCACGATAGGCAAAAGGTAGGCCGAGTAATTCCCCTTTTTCACCCAGTAAGGCATAGTCAACCCCCCAGGTATCGAAGCCGACACTTTCGACCTGAGCGGAACAATTTTTCAGACTTTTTTTAATTTCCTCGTAGAGCCGCAATATTTCCCAGTGCCAATGTCCGGACACATTAACCATACCGTTAGGAAAACGGGTTAACTCTCGGATGGTTAACTTTTGCCCGTCAAGCACTCCCAACATAGCCCGACCGCTTTCCGCCCCGATATCAAAAGCCAAAAAATAATGCCGGGTCATTTTTAACCTCCTGGAAAATATATCATAACTGGAGCGATCAATCCAGAATAATTTACCTTGCCTCGCTGTTGCTGCGACCCTTGCGGACGCCCATTACAACCCGGCATCAAAGTAACCTACCACGATTCCTGCCATCTGACCCGCCAGAGGCGGATTTCGCCCGGCTCAAAAAAACCGGCGCCCAAAAGATCGCTCTGGACTGTCCGGGTTGCTTGCTCCACATTCAGGGCGGGTTAAACAAAATACCG
>DAOWBV010000124.1 GCA_030633885.1 Planctomycetota bacterium | reverse complement strand
TTTGCGGCGACAACTTACTTTCGGGGTTTGCTCTTGTAATGAGCGGCGAAAAAAAAATTCGTCAGGAAAACTACTGATTTTTTTTCTTGTCTCTGTCGGAAATCCCCGTTTTTTTTTCAGCATTTCGGACGGACTGTTGCCTTCTACTTACCGGAAAGTAGTCTATCATTAAAACTTGTTTTTGCAATAAAAAAAATCTGTTGACAGGTAAATTTTTAATGTTAGACTGATGTTAAATCGATACTAAACTATACAAATACTGTTTTTAGGAAAGATTAAATTGTATGTTTAATAAATTTACTGATCGAGCTCGTAAAGTTATGAGTCTGGCGCGGTCCGAAGCGCAGAGACAAAATCGCGATTGCATCGGGACCGAGCATATTTTACTGGCGCTTATTAAAGAAGGCAGCGGTGTGGCCGCCCGGGCTTTGTTGAATCTGGAGATCGATCTTGATAAAGTCGTTGAAGAAGTGGAAAAAGCTATCCCGGGTGAATCCGCGCCGGCCGTGATGGGGCAGTTGCCGTTCACCCCGAGCGCGAAGCGGGTTTTGGAGTTCGCCCACGAAGAGGCCAGTAATCTCGGGCACGATTATATCGGGACCGAACATTTATTGCTCGGTCTGCTCCGCGAGCAGGAAGGGATCGCGGTGCGGGTGTTGCTGAATATGGGTGTGAAACTGGATGAGATCCGGGAAGAGATAATGGATATTCTGGGGGCCGGTCTGCCGCCCCAGATTCCGCCGGAATCCGCGGAACCTCCGGCCGCGCCCGGCGGGAAGGTTGCGCCCCGGCATAGCCGATCCAAAACTCCGGCCCTGGACGCGTTCGGTCGCGACCTGACCGAATTAGCTGTCGATAATAAACTGGACCCCGTTATCGGGCGAACTAAGGAGATTGAACGGGTTATTCAGGTTCTTTGCCGCCGGACAAAAAATAACCCGGCCCTGTTAGGCGAAGCCGGGGTGGGTAAGACGGCCATTGTGGAAGGTCTGGCCCAGAATATCGTGTCCGGTAATGTGCCGGAAATCCTGCGTGATAAGCGGCTGATCACCCTGGACCTGGCGCTGATGGTTGCCGGGACCAAGTACCGGGGTCAATTTGAAGAACGGATCAAGGCCGTGATGAACGAGGTTCGCAAGAGCAAAAATACTATTCTTTTCATTGATGAATTGCATACCTTGGTTGGGGCGGGTGGCGCTGAAGGCGCGATCGACGCTTCCAATGTTTTGAAACCGGCCCTTTCCCGGGGTGAGATCCAGTGTATCGGCGCGACCACGCTGGATGAATACCGGAAATACATCGAAAAAGACGGCGCCCTGGAGCGGCGGTTCCAGACGATTATGGTTGATCCGCCGAATAAGGACCAGGCTTTTGAGATTCTCCTGGGTTTGCGCGAGAGATACGAATCGCATCATCGGGTGAAGTATACCGATGAATCCCTGAATGGGTGCGTGGAATTGTCCAGTCGTTACATCAGTGGTCGTTACCTGCCGGATAAAGCGATCGATGTTATGGACGAAGCCGGCGCGCGGGTCCGGTTACAATCGATGGCCAAACCACCTGACCTGAAAGAGATCGAAAAAGAGATAAAAAAACTGGAGAAGGAAAAAGAGGCCAGTATTCGGGCGCAGGACTTTGAACAAGCGGCCAAGATTCGTGATAAGGCCAATAAAGTTCGCCAGAAAAAAGATGAGATGTTGCGGGAATATAAAGATAAGCGGCGTGACAAAAGCGGGGTGGTGGACGAAAACATAATTGCCGAGACCGTCTCGCGCATGACCGGGATACCACTGTCGCGTCTGGAGAAAAAAGAGGCGGAAAAACTACTCAAGTTGGAAAAAGAACTGCATGAAAGTGTGGTCAGTCAAGACGAGGCGATCAGGGCGATTTCCAAGGCCATCCGCCGTTCGCGATCCGGTTTGAAGGATCCGCGTCGGCCGATCGGGTCGTTTATTTTTGTCGGTCCGACCGGTTGCGGTAAGACGTTGCTGGCTCGGGCGCTGGCCAAGGTGATGTTTGGTGAAGAGGACGCTCTGATCCAGATTGACATGTCCGAGTACATGGAAAAGCATAACATTTCCCGTCTGGTCGGCGCCCCGCCGGGCTATGTTGGTTACGAAGAGGGCGGTCAGTTGACCGAAAAGATCCGGCATCGACCTTACGCGGTGGTCCTGCTCGATGAGATCGAAAAGGCCCACACGGACGTGTTTAATATGCTTCTACAGATTATGGAAGAAGGCCGTCTGACCGATAGTTTCGGCCGGCACATTGACTTCAAGAACGTGATTCTGATCATGACCTCCAATCTGGGCGCGGAGTTGATCAAAAAAACCAGCTTGGGTTTTAAACCTGATACTCCGGATGCTTCTTACGAAAACATGAAAACCATGTTAATGAAAGAAGTGGAACATCAATTCCGGCCGGAATTTCTTAATCGGTTGGATGAGGTCATTGTTTTCAAAGCTCTGACCAAGGAAGACCTGCGCTCGGTGATCAAGATCGAGATGAAGGATGTTCAAAAGCGGGTAGAAGCGCGTGGCTTGGCGATCGAACTGTCAGCGGCCGCGATTGATTATCTGATTGAAAAGGGTTATAACCCTGATTTTGGGGCCCGGCCGTTAAAACGGGCGATCGAAAAATTTATTGAAGACCCGCTTTCCGAACAGATCCTGAAAGGTGATTACCAGAAATATAACAAGGTTAAGATTTCGATCAAGGATGATCACATGTTTTTCGAGGCCTGCCGGACGACCGACAAGCCGACAGTTTGTAAAGATGTCCCGGCCGGCAAGAATAAATAAGGTTTACTGGATGATCGGGAGAAAAATCTGATTGGATCTGGTCAATCTTCCGGTAATTCGGAAGCCGGTTTCTTCGGCGGGGCGGTTTTTGAATTTTCTTCAAGCGTCCAGTTAAAATCCCCTTTAAATTTATTCGGCTGATTCCCTGTCCGATTTGACGTAGTGATCAGATTCGGAATTTTCACAAAAGGGTTGACCCGGTTGCCTGGTTCTTTTCTGCTATTTTCCATCCAATTAGTCATTAGACCTGACGTGGTATCGCTTGATTCCGTTACTTTTTCCGCTGGGGGCGTTTGAACGTCTTCCTCAAACAGATCCGGAACTGGAGTGTTGTTTGAATTAACAAAGGGAAAGATTCCGTTCGCGTAGGCCAGCCCGGTTAGGATCAGGAGCAGTCCGGCGATCAATCCAAGCCGTTTGAATCGTTTGGTCCTGGTTGGTTGATCGCCGGGTTTTACTTCCTTTTTCGAGGGCGCTTCGTGTTTTATCTGCTCCTTGGCTGGGGGGAATATAGTTGACTTCTCCGCTGATGGCGGGGAAGGTTTTTTGTCTTTCCGTCCGTTGGCCAGCCTGTAACGTGTCATATTTGAATCCACTTTACCGGTAAATTCTATCAGAGTTTTACCGATTTTGATTTTGTCGCCTACACACAGGATCGGTTGACCTGCTAATCGATCGCCGTTGAATCGGGTTTGGTTTTTAACTGAGAGTTCAGTTAAAGTACAATGATCTTCCTTTTTCGTAATGAGAATATGTTTTTTAGAGATAAACCGGTCCCGGATCTTCAGGTCATTGGAACTGGATCGTCCGATCAGGATTTTATTGTGTTCAATCGGAAAATAAAATCGATTACTTTTATGAGGGATCACAATTAAATAACTCTTCATTTTATTCTGTTTCTGCCTTTTTAGCCCAAGCATCAAATATTTTTTTAATGGCGTAAGGCGTTTTATTGTGTCCTTTGCTAACGTAGACCTGGCCTTCAGGGATGTCAAGATCAAATTGGACGTCCCGACTCCAGCTGAACTTCACGTTGCTGGAATCATAATCATAGAGCGATAAATTTTTATTCCTGGTGTCCATTATCCAGAGCAGGGTGTGCCCTTTCGTGTCGTTGGTCGTTAAAACGATAAATTCTCCGGCGCTACCGGTATTGATATTCGCCGGCGTGGTCTGGGCCATGAGCAATTGATGGGTCATGAACATCCCGCCCATGACGAATAAACCACCCAGGAAGAAACCTGTGATGACTAAAAGCCATTTCCTTTCCATAATCTTTTACCTCCATAAATCGGGGATAACCCCGCTCATTTTTATATAGCAAATATTGTGCCAGAAAATGGTCAAAAAAATCGACAAAAGGCTGTTTAATTGATTTATAACGCAGTATATTCTGAATTGGGAAAGAGAGGTTTTTTACTGTTAAATCTATTTACATCCTGTTAAAAGTGTTTACAAGTTTTCAGAGTCATCGTAGTTATGAGAATTTAAATAAAGAAAAAAAGTGACCGGGAATTACGGATAAAAAATTGCCTTGAGGTCTTGACTATTTTGAGTTTATATGTATAATAAAAGGTTTTCGACCCGGCATCTTTCTAATATTGATGTTGGGTTATAACTTACATATTGTTCATCATTTGATAACTTGCAAAGGGAGATCTTTATGCCAAAACAATTAGCGTTTTATCAGGATGCCCGATTAGCCATACAAAAAGGTGTGGCCAAAACCGCCCGGGCGGTTAAATCCACCCTCGGCCCACGGGGTCGGCACGTGATGGTTGACCAGGGTTGGGGGAGTCCTCAGGTGACTAAGGACGGGGCCAGTGTGGTTGATGAGATCGAATTGATTGATCCATACGAAAATTTGGGAGCCCAGTTGATCAAAGAAGCCGCTTCCAAAACCCAGGAGGAAACCGGTGACGGGACAACTACCACGACCCTTCTGACCGAAGCCATTTTTTCCGAAGGTCTGAAATTGATCACAGCCGGGGCTGATCCCATGTCGATCGCCCGCGGTATCAAAAAGGCCGTTGACCGACTGCTCGAAGAATTAAAAAAATTATCCCACAAAGTCAAAACTGACGACGAGATCAAACAGATCGCGACCATCGCGGCCAGTAATGACGAAACTATTGGTCAGATCATGGCCAAAGCGATGAAAAAAGTCGGTCGCGACGGCGTGATTACCATTGAAGAAGGTAAGGGGATCGAAACCGAGGTTAAGATCGTTGAAGGGATGCAATTCGACCGCGGTTTTATTTCGCCTCATTTTGTGACGGATCAGGACCGGATGGAAGTGGTTCTGAATAACCCGTACATCCTGATTCATGAAGAGAAATTATCAAACGTGATGGATCTGATCCCGTTAATGGAAAAGATCTCGGCCCAGAAAAAACCGTTATTGGTTATTGCCGAAGAAGTGGAAGGTGAAGCCCTGGCCACTTTAGCAGTTAATAAAACTAAGGGCATTCTTGCCTGCGCGGCGGTGAAAGCACCGGGTTACGGTGATCGCCGGAAAGCCATGCTGGAAGATATTGCTGTGCTGACCGGGGCCCAACCGGTTTTCAAGGATTTGGGGATCGATTTGAAGAAAGTGTCTATGGAATCATTGGGCCGGGCCAAAAAAGTGGTGATCGATTCCGAAAACACGATCATTATTGAAGGGGCCGGGCAATCCAGCGAGATCAAAAAAAGGGTCGCCAAGATCAGAGTGGAGATCGAGCAGAGCGATTCCGATTATGATAAAGAAAAATCACAGGAACGGCTGGCCAAATTTGCCGGTGGGGTGGCCCAGGTGAACGTAGGCGCGGCCACGGAAACGGAACTGAAAGAAAAAAAGAACCGGGCTGAGTCCGCTCTGAACGCGATCAAAGCCGCTTACGAGGAAGGCATCGTGGCCGGCGGCGGTGTTACCTGGTTGCGTTTGATCAAAGCATTGGATTCCCTGAAATTAGCCGGTGAAGAAAAAGCCGGGATAACTATTTTACAGAAAGTACTGGAAGCTCCGTTACGACAGTTAGCCGAGAACGCCGGCATCGATCCTTCCGTTGTTTTACGGCAGGTTCAGAAAAACGCTAAAACTAATTTTGGTTATAACGTGGAGACCGGTCAGTTTGGTGATCTTTTGAAAGAAGGTATTATTGATGCTACCAAAGTGTTGCGTTGCGCGTTGCAAAATTCGTCCAGTGTGGCCACCATGCTTTTGATCAGCGAAGCGGCCGTGACCGATATCCCGGAAAAAAATAAGCCGGCCGGTCCGCCGATGCCCGGAGCTCCGGGCATGGGTGGTATGCCTGGTATGGGTGGCGGCATGGGTATGCCTGGAATGGGTGGTGGCATGGGTATGCCCGGTATGGGTGGTGGTATGCCAATGGGTGGTATGGGTGGCATGCCGGGAATGT
>DAOWBV010000178.1 GCA_030633885.1 Planctomycetota bacterium | reverse complement strand
TAAAAAAAATGATCTTCGGCCTTAAGGAGGGTATGATCGATTACGACGTGGTCAAGCTGGCTGAGCTCAACGGCGAACCGCTGGGCTGTCACCTGACCATGGTCACCGGTGATAACCGTGACCGCGGCTTGTCCAGCCCCATTGGAGCCCAAATCCGACGCGGCGATCCCTTCGCTACCAACATTTGCTACTGGGGTAGTAATGTTTGCCGGGCCGGTTGGATCGCGGAATCAGGAAAAGATCTGCCCGTCGCCGCACAGGATTATGTTGAAAACTTTGCCGGCCCTTATATCGAAGCCATTAACGACTGGTTCGGGCTGTTAAAGATCGGTACGACCGGCGATCAGTTAAACCGGGCAATTACGGAAAAACTACCCTTTGACAAGTTCGGCATATTCCTGAATGCCGGCCATCTCATTCATCTGGATGAATGGCTCAGTTCACCCGTTTATCCCGGCTCCCAGATCAAGATCCATTCCGGGATGGCCATGCAGGTGGATATTATTCCATCATCAAAAACCTATGTCTCCACCCGGATCGAAGACGGCGTGTTGATCGCTGATAAAAATCTGCGTGACCGAATAAAAAAACAGTATCCTGACTGTTTCGCGCGATGCCAGAAGCGGCGTGAATTTATGATCAAAGTATTAGGATTTGATATTTCGGAAGAAATATTGCCGTTATCCAATATGCCCGGGATCGTCCCGCCATTTTTCCTGAAACCAAATTTTGTATTTGCTTTGAGTGGATAAAATAAGCCGCAGGGTTCACGATAAAAACAAGAAATTTTACTTGATGTCCGTTTTTTTAAAACAAACTATTATAGTTTTGATATGGTGTTAAATATGAAAAGCAAGATACTTTTTACAATTTATTTTTGGGTCGGTTTATTGTGGCTGGTTTTTTCGATCGCTTGTTCCGAACCGTTAACCACGAAAGAATCCTCAATAACTAAGACGCCGACAGCGCCGGCTTATTATCAGGGCGAGCTTTCCTGGAAGAACATGGAGTATGTCCTGCAGTCTTCCGCGGTCGGCCGGTTTATCACCCACGATTACAAACACCCCTACTCGGTACCGGTATCATTCGGCTATTGTGATGAACGGATCTATATCCATTCTTCACCGACCGGCCAGAAAATGGAGAACCTGGCCGAGAACCCGAAGGTGACTTTCGTGGTGGACCGTTATAACGAACGCGAGGGCTGGGCGAGTGTCACTATTTCCGGCTCGGCCCGGATCATTAAAGATCAGGAGAAACGGAACCGGGCGCTTCAGCGCTTCTCAATCGTTTACAAGAGCCGGCCGGAAGAGATCGCCGAAAAAATAGCTAACCTGAAATCGGTTAAATTCCCGCCGATGCCGATGGTGACGATCGAGATCATCCCGGATAAAGTTACCTCCCGTCTCTCAAAAGTTCCGCCGGTAATGATGCCGAAATACCCTTATATGATCGAGGATAAAATGCCGGAACCGAGCAAAAATCCGCCCTCAAAAAAAGACGCCAAAATATTCACCGGTGTTTTACCGGTCGAGACGGTCCAATGGCTGCTGTCTTCCGGCGTGCGGGGCCGATTGAACATTACCCGAAAGACTTATCCCTATTCAGTGCCGATAGACTATTCTTTTTTTGACGGCAAGATCTACGTCCATCTGCAAGGGACCGACATAAAAATAGATGAACTCAGGAATAGTACCGGGGTGAGTTTTTCGATCGATCGGGTGAGCGCGGATTTGTCCGGCTGGAAGGGAAAACTGCCTTATTTGAGCGGTAAGGAACACAGCCGGCCGCTGGCCGAAAAGGCCGGGGTCTGGATCTGGTACAGTATTAATGTATTCGGGACGGCGAGAGTGACCGACGTCAAGGACTGGGAAAGTGATAAGCCACTTCAGATGGCGCCAATCGAAATCATCCCGCAGCAGGTTACTTCCAAGGCCAGCCATCTGACATTGGCGGTGCCGAAGCTGTTTTATACTTTTAAAGAAAAACTGTTACAGCGGGATTAAACGGATTTAGGGAAAAATCAGTTTAATCAGTGTAATCTGTGGTTAATATTATCTCCTCATCATCAGCTTGGCGTTGGTTTCCCCGCCGTTCTGGATATAGAGGAGCGGTTGCGGGCGGTCAACATTCTCAATAAATTCCGGCCGCGCCTGCCAGGGTGTTGCCGAAAGTGCATTGTTCAGATTCATCGGCCCGAATTTCAACTATCCCCCAACCAGGACTTCGGCAATTTGAATCGGGCTTATAATACCAATAACCTAAATCCCATAATAACGCTATTGCAATCTAAAGTTTTTATGGTATACTTAAAACAATGGTTTTTTTCCGAACTCTCAAAACGCTCGAGCAAAAAAACATACCAATTGAAAAATTGGCTGGCAAAATCAGGCAATAACGTTGCTTCTAATAATTATTAAACAAGTTATAGCCAATTGATAAATAAGAAATTAGTCATATGGCCAGCAACCTTTATAATTGAAATAGTTTTGCAAAATGAGAGATGGCAAATGAACAACTTATATAAAATTATTATCTTGGGCTTAATACTTCTGATCAACATCACGTCAAGTTGGGCCATGGAACAAGAGGAGGAGATCCTTTGGAGAGAAATCCCAGAGGTGGTCACGGCCGCCAGAGAAAGACAACCAATTACGGAAGCACCATCGGCGATTACCGTCATTACCGAAAAAGACATTAAACATTCCGGGGCCACGAATATACCGGATGTACTCAGGCAGGTCGCCGGGCTGGATGTGATGATGGTGACGGCTTCAGATTTCCAGGTAAGCGCCCGCGGTTTTAATTCCGCCCTGAGCAATAAAATGCTGGTCATGATCGACGGACGCAGTGTTTATATTAATCTTTACGGAATGGTCGTCTGGGAATCATTGCCAATCACTTTAGAAGAAATTAAAAAGATTGAAGTTATCAAGGGGCCGGGCGCGGCTCTTTATGGCGCCAACGCTTACTGCGGGGTAATTAATATTATCACGAAATCACCTGAGGAATTAAAGGGTCGTTCGATCTCAGTTACCCTCGGTACTTATCAAACCTTGCAAACGTCTTTAATTGAGGCGGACGTCAGGGGTAAATTAAGTTACAAGGCGTCAGCCGGCTGGAACAGAGTTAATCAATGGGAGGAAAGAAACGAAACCGCCAAAAGAGGTGGTACCGGCAATCTGGCGTTACAATATAAAATAAGCGCTGATTCCAAAATAAGTTTTATGACAGGATCAAATGACAGCATCAGTGAAATGGCGATCGGCAAGTCATTCCCGATGAACCGCGAAACCAGGTTCCCCTACATCCAGCTTAATTACGATAAAGCCGACCTGAAGGTAAGGTTATTCTGGAATGGTCTCCAGGGCAAGGTCACCAATCAAGATCAAGCGGCCCGAACATTCATCACGAAGACTGATACTTATGACGCCGAAGTACAACATTCTTTGAAAATAGGGACGGCTCATTCACTCGTTTACGGCGGGAGTTTCAGGATTTATCGGATAAAAGGCGGACCGAACAAAATACTCGACCGAAACCATCAACAAAATCTGGGAGCGATCTTCGCGCAAGATAATTTTAAAATCAGAAAGGACCTGACGTTACTGATTGGCGTCAGGCATGACCACCATCCTTTGACGAAAGATCAGATTTCTCCCCGGACCAGCCTCATCTACACACCCGCTAAAAACCACTCGTTCCGGCTGGCTTCTTCGACCGCCTTCCGGAACCCAACTTTTGTTGACAACTATGTTCTCTGGACTGACAACTACCCTATGGGAAAGATCATACCATCAACCAAGAATACGGCGTTAGAAAACTTACCGGTCACAATCTTATCCCAAGGAAACAAAGACCTTGATC
>DAOWBV010000001.1 GCA_030633885.1 Planctomycetota bacterium | reverse complement strand
GTTGGATCTTTATCTTTTAGCAGGGTGACCCAGGCTTCCAGTTTAGAGTTGTCGCCGATATCGCTTAAGATACGGACCACCTGGCGGCGCAGGGCCGGTTGTGATTTATGGAGTTGCTGATCCAGAAATCCGGTTAAGGGACCGGTCGCCGTAGCGCCTAAACGGCGAATATCCTTCTCGGCTAGTCGGGACAACTTCGGATGCGCCAGGTACGGAATAGTCCGCCAGAGAATATTTTTTAGCTGAGTCTGGTTCCGATAACTGTTGGTCAGCATATCCGGTACCCAGAGAACCTGCCGGCTGTGCAGGTAATTGTCGAGTTTGACTTTGGCTAAATGGCCGTCGTGATGATGGAGCACGCCGTACGTGCCCGGTTTGATCTCGATCCGGTTCAGGCCGTCCGGTCCGGTCAGGACCGCCTGACCGGAATAGACCAGGACCACGGTTATCCCGGAGGTGGTTTGAATGTTCATTTCACCCGCGCTTAATTCCAAGTGGCCGCTTTTCAGATCGATTCTTAACGGCTCGGCCGTCGATTGGCTGAGGGAGAACCAGGCCTCGCCCTGTTCCAGGAACAGGTGTCTTTTATTTTTCAATTTCAGAACGGTTTTTTCATTCAGGCCGATATAAGTATATTGATCGATGGAAAACAACGCCCGGGCCTGTTGATTTGAACGCAGGGTGATGTTCTTGACCAGATTTCCCGGGAAACTGACTGGCGACCAGACTTTGTTATCCGGGCTGGTTTCCACCTGGCCCCGGTAATGGCTGATCTGGCCGATCTTTTCCGCCTGGATCTCTTGTGGACCGGTCAGCCACGTTACATATAATGTAATACCCAGAGTGACTCCGATCAATAAAACGGCCGCGGTTGGTATGAGCCGGAGCATGGGCCAGGGTTTTTCCCGGCCGGCGTCCGGAGTTTCGGTTTTCGGCACATTAGTGGCGTCGAAATATTTATCCAGTCCGCTGATGATCCCGGCATCCAGTTTTTCTTTATCGGGCACCTGCGGCAGGATCACGGCCGAGATTAACTGCAGATCGGTCACGAATTTTTCATAAGCCGTTTGGCAATCAGGACATTGGCTTAGATGGGTAGCCATTTCGGCTTGGGCCGATGGCGGCAGTTCCCGGTCATAATAAGCGGAAAATTGTTCCTGATAAAAATAACATTTCATTCTGATTCCCCTTTTTTAACCGCTGATCTGCCTGATGGCAGGCAGGTTTTGCTGATTGGACGGATTAAAAAATCAACTTAATCGGCCGAATCCACGGTTTTTTTTATTTTTATTCTTAATTCCTTCCGGGCCAGGGTCAATCGTTTGTTGACCAGCGCGGTCGAAACGTCCAGGAAATCAGCTATCTCCTGATAAGACCTTTTTTCAAAATGATAAAGATAAATTGCTTCCCGGTATTCTTCTTTTATCCCGGCCAGTGCCGTCTGGACCATTTCCTGCTGATCGGTGACCCGGTTGGCGTCCTGGTCGGTTTTCGGGTCCGGGGCCGACCAGCCGTGTTTTTCCAGTTCTTCCAGCGACACGCCCTGTTTCCCTTTTTTTCTTATCCAGGCCCGGCAGATATTCAGCGTTATACCGTAAAGCCAACTGGCGAACTTTTCCGGATCTTTCAGTTTATCCAGTGATTTCCAGGCGATCAAGAATGTCTCCTGAACCAGATCGTCCCGTTCCGGACAGCCGAAGATCTTATTATTGACGACTGCGGCCACTAACTGCGAGTATCGCGTGACTAAATAATAAAATGATTTTCGGGAACCGCGCCGGCTGCGCTGGACCAGTTCGCCATCACTTAAGTTTTTTTGAGTCATTGACCGGTCCCTATCCATTAGTGTTGGTTGACAGGCGGATTAATACCGGATTCAGGCTAATTATATCTAATTTCTATTTTTAGCGCAAAATAATAAGATCCGGCCGGCCGAAAAAATTTTTCCGGAACCAGTAAATTTTTCTTGCATTCCCCGGCAGAAATGCTAAAATTCACGTTTTTCCAATATAGGAAAGTATATGCCGACAATTAACCAGTTAATCAAACGCGGCCGAAAACCGATCAAGAAGAAATCCAAATCCGTCGTGCTGGAAGAATGCCCGCAACGGAAAGGGGTTTGTATCATGGTCAAAACGATGACCCCGAAGAAACCCAACTCCGCTTTGCGGAAGATTGCCCGGGTGCGGTTGACCAATAACAAAGAAGTGACCGCTTATATTCCCGGCGAGGGCCACAATCTCCAGGAACACGCCATCGTCATGATCCGCGGCGGCCGGGTCCGCGATTTGCCGGGCGTTCGTTACCACGTGGTCCGCGGCGTGCTTGATTGCGCCGGCGTGGAGAACCGAAAAAAGAGCCGTTCCAAATACGGGACGAAATCTAAATAAAGGATCCTTAAATGGCTAAGAAATTTAAATCTTTTGAGCATTTACTGGAAGTCGATCCCCGTTACAACAGCAAACTGATCGGCAAGTTCATTAACAACCTGATGCTTAAGGGCAAGAAATCCACCGCCCAGCAGATTTTCTATCAGGCCCTGGAAGTGGCCGGGAAAAAGATCAGCGATGTCGATCCGCTGGATATTTTCAATACCGCTTTAGGTAATGTCAAACCGATCATCGAAGTCCGTTCCAAACGCATCGGCGGCGCGACTTATCAGGTCCCGATCCAGGTTACCACGAAAAGACAGACCAGTCTGGCTATCCGCTGGATCCTCAAAGCTGTCCGCGGAAAAAAAGGCCGTCCGGCTTACCAGAAGCTGGCAGATGAACTGGTCGCCGCTTATAAAAAAGAAGGCGCGGCCATGACCAACCGTCAGAACGTGCACAAAATGGCCGAAGCCAACAAAGCCTTCGCTCACTTCGCTTAATTTTTTAGCCACACCTGCCTGCCGGTTTACCCGCCTTTGGCGGTCAGGCAGGGATTTCGCAGATATTCACTGATAAATTTTTCCCGCTTGTCCCGTTAGAGGTAGGTCGTCTTTACTTGACGACCGGTAGCTCTAATGGGATTTTTTTCTTTCCGTTCTTGACATTCCATCGTTATCTGTTATACTTTTTTAGCCTTGGGCCGTGATACTATTAACCGGCCTGCTCGCCAGAGGAGGGTTAAATTAGATAACTCGTGTCAAAAATAAAAAACGTTTTAATTATTATTCTTTTTCTACTCACTTCTTTTTTCGGTCTTCAGGCCGAAGACGAACCCAACTCCGAAGTGGCCGACCTTTATTATCAGCTAGGTGTCAGGGCTTTTGAGTCAGGTGATTTCGAAAAAGCCGCCGGCAAACTTGAAAAAGCCGTAAAGAATGATTCCAACCACGCTGAGGCTTATTACCAATTAGGGTTGACCTGTGAAAAGTTGGGTCGGCCAGGCCAGGTTTTGGGCGCTTACCGTCAGTGTCTCTCGATCCTGGCGCGCCGGGATTCGCTTTCCTCAAACCAGAAAAAGATAAAAAAGATCGTTGCTCAGGCGGTTAAGAATCTGGACACAGTCAGCGGTGATCTCGAGGAACTCAAGAAAAAATATGCCGCTCGGTTAACCGAGTTGGCCAACAAGTACCGGGAACGCGATCTGACCCGTTTTGCCGAGTTGGCGATCAAGCGGTCCCTGGTCTTTGATCCGGAAAACAAGACCACTCGGGAGGCCGCGGTTAAAATGGGAATGCTGGTTGGCGGGATTGGCTTTGATCCGAAAAACTTTTTTACCGGCAAAGTAAAATCGTCATCAAAAAATAAAATCGGCCTGGTCTACCCGTTTTCAAAACGACCGATAAAAGAATCGACTGATTGGGTTGCGCAGAGGAGAAACGCCCAGATAAATATCCTTGGCCGGGACGGAGGCATTAATTACGTCGGTTCCGTTAGCCGTGTCTACTGGCACAAAGCGGTCTTTAATGCCAAAAAAAAACTTACTCTGCGGTTGGATTTTCCCGATCCGGAAAAAGAAATTTTGACTCATTTCGGCGGTTTGGTTTTCTTGACCGATCCTGAGAAAAAAAACGGGTATGTGGTGATTTTTACGTTACAGCTTCAGTCCGGTCCGCGCGCCCCGAAACAACAGTTCGGGATCATCTGGGCCGTTGAGGCCTTTAAGATCAAAGAACGTGATGATTCCCGGGATCCAATTCAGGTCTTTGAAGAAAAACTTTTTTCTGTCAGTTTCGATGACCAACCGGTGACTATCGTTTTGCAGGGTAAGAGCATCAAAGTTACTTCCGGCCGAACAAAAGTGTTCAGTTTTCCTACCGCCAAGTATCTCAAATCACCGGTGGTCAATGTTGGGCTGGCTTCCACTCGTTGGGAGGGATTGAGCTACATCGATCTTTCTCTTAATGGTACGCTATCGGAACAGTGGGTGGCGGATATGAAGAAGTCGGGCCCGACGACCGAAACGCTGGCCAATATTTTGCGGGAACCGATAACTATTTCCCGGGAAGCGGAACGGCTTTTGGCCGATGGTTTTACGGCGATTAAGCAGGGGAATCCCCGGGGCGCGACGGAGATCTTTAACCGGGTCGCGGACCTGGAGCCGGATTTCCCGGACGTTTATAATGCTAACGGGGCGGCTTATATTCAGCTCAATGATTTTAACCGAGCTTTGGAAGAATTTACTAAGGCCATTAAACTCAATCCGGAATATTTCGAGGCCTATCGTAATCGCGCTTCGGTCTGGATGCTGCGCCAAAAATACAAAGAGGCTATCAGCGATTGTAGCCGGGCCATTGCACTGGCCGGTCCGGGCGGGGCTTCCTTTGATTTATACTCACTGCGCGGGCTTTCTTATTACCAGATGCGTGATTTCGAAAAAGCTCTGCCGGATCTGGAACGAAGCCGCGAACTGGGCGATAAGAATCCGGGCTTGCCGGGTTTGATCAGAGATTGTAAAAGGAGATCGTCTTCCCGGAGACGTCGATAAATGACCATGCGACGCATAAAATTTTTTATTTTCCTGCTCGTTTTTATCATCAGCCCGCTGACGGCGTCTGCGGAATTGATCATCCTTAATGACGGCAGTAAGATCAAAGGCGATATTATCAGCCGGACCGAAGAGGCCGTTGAGATTGAAACCGATTTCGGGAACTTGACCATTAAGCGAAGTAATATCAAGTCCATTCACCAATCGGTTGAAGTCGTGATCAAAGATGCCGAAAAGGATCTGACCGAAGCCAGGGCTTTGCTTGAAAAAGCTATTAAGATAAAAAGTAGGGACCGTGAGGCGGCCAATACCTTGTTGAATAAAGCGATCTTGATAGTCAAAAAGTCCAAAAATGATTGCATGGAGGTAATGGATGTTTATAGCGGTCAGGATCTTAAGAATCTAAACAAGGAGATTGCCAGGCTTAATGCCGCTTCAAAATCTTTCCGGTTGCGGAAAGTGATTAAGATAGATGAGCCGCCGAAACCCAAACCGGTTTTGCCCGGGCTCCGGCTGAGACCTCGACCCGAACCTGAACCGGAACCCGAACCCGAACCGGAACCGGAACCCAGGCCGGAACCAAAACCGAAACCGGTGGATGAAGGTCCGTCGGAAAAAGATAAAGAGGTCATTGGTTTGTATTATGAGATGGCCGAAAAATTTCTCGGGGAGGATAATCCGGGGGAGGCCATCAAGCAGTTGAAAAAATCGCTGGTTTACTATCCGAATTTCAGCCGGGCGCTCTGGTTGCTCGGGGCGACTTACGAAGAACAGCAGGATGAACTCCTGGCTTTAAAATATTACCGGCGTTGCTCCGCCGCGCTGGCCAATAAAAAGGAATTGTCCGGCCCGGAACGTGACCGTCAGGAAAAAGTCGTTGTTCGGCTTGAAGTGCTGGGTCAGTTTGATCGGGACCTGGCTGAATTGAACAAGGAGTTCGTCGGTCAATTCACGACTCTGGCTAATCAGAGCATGGCTTCCCAAGATTACCGGAAAGCCGAAGAGGTATATATCCTGGTTCTGCTCATGGACCGGACCAACAAGTACGCCCGCCGGCAAGTCGAAAAGATCCGCAAGTCGAAGAAAAAATAGACCGTCGATCCCCGCTCAGTACCGCCGATTTCAGCACTTATCCAACGTTGCTCAGTGATTCATCAAAGCTTTTATTCTCGCACTTCGTGGATTACGTGATAGACCAGATCAGAATTTTCGTCAAACATTATACTGTGTGACCAGGGAAATCTCAGGATGGTGAAACATTCTTTACTGATTACTTCTGTTGGTTCCCAATACACTGATTTGTTTCAACGTGTTTTTTATTGACGAGGCGATAAGTTTATGGGAAGATAAGATTTTTCACGGGGACTTTTACGAGACTTTTACGAGACTTTTAAGAGGCAAAACTTTTTTGGTCAGGAATAATCCTCGTACCAGTCTCTTGCAGGTCCCTGTTAATAAATGGAAGTTATATGAAAGCGCCAGCGTTCGATATCAATTTAATGCGTAATATCGGCATCATCGCCCATATCGATGCGGGGAAAACCACCCTGACTGAAAGGGTGTTATTCTATACCGGTAAGGAACATCAGATGGGTGAGGTCCATGAGGGTACCGCGACCATGGACTGGATGGAGGAAGAACAACAGCGCGGTATCACCATCACCAGCGCGGCGACGACCTGCTACTGGACTTATCCACTCAAGACTAAAAATAAATACCGCATAAATATTATCGATACCCCGGGTCATGTGGATTTTACGGCCGAAGTGGAACGTTCCTTACGCGTTCTCGACGGAGCCATCGGTGTCTTCTGCGGTGTGGCCGGGGTCGAAGCCCAGTCGGAGACCGTCTGGCATCAGGCCAACCGCTATCACGTTCCGCGTCTGGCCTTTGTCAATAAACTCGACCGCGTGGGCGCGAGCTTTGAGCGTGTCGTCGAGAGTATCCAAAAAAAACTTAACGCTCTCCCGCTGATCATGCAGATCCCGATCGGGATCGAAAGTACCCTCAAGGGCGTGATCGATCTGGTCAAGATGCAGGCGATCACTTTTGATGAGGAATCGCTAGGGGTTAAGTTCGAAGTGGGTCCCATCCCGGCCGATCACGTCGAAAAAGCCGAAGAGCAACGCCAGCACTTGATCGAGACCCTGGCTAATAAGGTGGAGTGGCTGGAGGAACCTTACTTAGCGGGTGGAAATATCGATGAAACTACCGTTATCAAAGCGGTGCGCGAAGCGACCATTGCCTGTAAACTGACACCGGTCTTCTGCGGAAGCGCCCTGAAAAATATCGGGGTCCAGCCGTTGCTGGACGCGGTCTGTTTATATTTACCGACCCCGAACGATCTACCGGCGGTGGAGGGGCTCGAACCGAAAAAGGAAAAGAAGATCAAACGGGAATTGAAAACGGACGAACATTTTTCCGCGTTGTCTTTCAAGACCATGACCGATCGACACGGGGAGCTGACCTACCTGCGGATATATTCCGGTCAGGTGCGCGAAGGGGCGATGGTCTATAACCCGCGGGTCGATAAAAAGGAACGGATCGCCAAAATATTTGTCATGCATTCGAGCGAACGAGACGCGGCCCAAGAAGCCCGGGCCGGCGAGATCGTGGCCGTGATCGGATTAAAACATACTTTTACCGGTGATACCATCTGCGATAAACAGCATCCGATAGTTTACGAACGGATGGCCTTTCCGGAAACCGTGGTTTCCATGGCGATCGAACCGAAGTCTTCGGCCGACCGCGATAAATTATTAGAGGTGATTACCAAGCTGGCCAAGGACGACCCGACCTTCCAGACAAAATCCGATGAAGAGACCGGTCAGTTGATCATCTCCGGAATGGGGGAATTGCATCTGGAAGTGATCAAGAACCGGATGTTGAAAGAATTCAAATTAGCGGCCAATGTGGGTGAACCGAGAGTAGCTTACAAGGAGACCGTCGAACAGGCGGTCGAGGCGGAAGGTAAGTTCGATCGCAAGATCGGTGATAAGGAACATTTTGCCAAGGTGGTGATCAGGGTGGAACCGGACCGGAAACAACTACATCCGTATATTGAGAACAAGGTGGAGAAGGAAGTTATTCCGAAGATGTTCATCCCGGCGATCGTGGATGGTCTCAAGAGCAGTACCTTAAGCGGGGCGGCGGCGGGATTCCCCATGGTCTATCTGAAAACGACCATTATTAACGGGCGGTATGAACGGGAACGTTCTTCCGAGGTGTCCTATAGCGCGGCCGCGGCGGATGCCTTTCGGCGGGCGATCGACCAGGCCGGGTGCGTGATCCTTGAGCCGATCATGAAGTTCAGTATCGTCGTACCGGAAGATTACATGGGTGAGGTGATCAATGATCTGGGTAAGCGCCGGGGCGAGATCGTCGGGATCGACCACCAGGAGAATATTCGGGTCATCAAGGGAACGATCCCGATCGAGGAAACGTTCGGCTACGCGACTATCTTGCGGTCCCTGACCCAGGGCCGGGGCTCGTACAGTCTGGAGCCGAGCGATTACCAGGCCCTGCCACCGGAGATCAAAAAGCGGTTTGAAGAGCTGAGTTTTTGAAGGTTGACAATATTGCGATGCGGTAGCTGCGGGGCCCTGTACCGATAACTGGTACAGGGCGGGACTTGCTTGCCTCGCCGACAGGCGGGTCCCCGCCCACAATGTTTTCTTAAAAAGGCGACTGCTCGCCAGAGGACGAGTCCGTCCTAAGGCGGACAAGGGTCGTAGCTATAAATCCCTCTTATTCACCCCTAAATTTTTTTTTAAAAACACCCTTTTTTATTGACAATATTTGATTTATTACTAAAATAAGAAGTTTCGTCCCAGGACTGGATTAATTTAATTGCGGAGATAAAATCAAGCAATGGCAGACCAGAAAATCAGGATCCGGATCGAGGCTTACGATCACAAAGTTCTGGATAAGTCCGTGAGCGAGATCATTAACACGGCCAAGCGGACCGGAGCCCGGGTTTGCGGGCCGATTCCGCTACCGACCAAAATAGAGCGATACACGGTTTTACGGTCACCGCACGTGGATAAGAAATCACGGGAACAGTTCGAGATCCGGATCCACAAGCGTTTGATCGATTTGACCGAACCGACCGCGAAAACGATCGATGCCCTGAAGAACCTAAACATGCCCGCGGGCGTGGATATCAGGATTAAAGCATAGGTGACAACGAAGTTGTCATCCTGAGCGCCCCGAAAGATTTCGGGGCAGGAAACGAAGGATTTAAAGATGGTCACTGAACTATTAGGAAAAAAGATCGGGATGACCCAGGTATTCGCCGAAAACGGCGACGTGGTACCGGTGACGGTACTGGAAGTGGGTCCCTGCCCGGTCCTGCAGATAAAAACTGACAAGACCGACGGTTATAACGCGGTTCAGGTGGGCTTCGGCGCGGGCAAAAAGAAGAACCTAAAGAAACCCATGGCCGGCCATCTGAAAAAATCCAAGATTGAACATCCCCAGCGGGTGATCCGTGAGGTCCGTTTCGCGGATGGCGAAACCGGATCCAAAGAGCTGGAAAAATTTAAATTAGGCGACCAGCTCAAGGTCGATATTTTTGACGGGATCTATAAAGTGAGCGTGACCGGCGTGACCAAGGGCCGCGGTTTTGCGGGCATGATCAAACGATGGAATAAATCCCGGGGTAAGGAAACGCACGGTTCCAATAACGTTCGCGAGATCGGCAGTACCGGTTCGGATACGCGGTTGACCCATATCCGGCCCGGGAAACACATGCCCGGTCATTACGGGGTTGAGTCCGTGAAGGTTCTCAATCTGGAAGTTATCCGGATCGACAAAGATAAAAATATTATGCTGGTCAGAGGCGCCGTGGCCGGTCCGAACGGCGGTTACGTAGTTGTGCACAAGACGAACTTGGTTCGTCCTGCACCGCCTAAGGCCGAGACCAAGAAAAAAAGCGTTCATGGGCAGAGAAAATAAATTATGTTAGAATTAGCTGTTTACAATAAAGAAGGCAAAAAGGTCGATAAAGTTAAAGTGGACGAAGCCCTTTTCGGGAGTAAGGTCCGGGCCAAGTTGCTGCGTGACGTGATCGTCATGTACGAAGCGAACCAGCGGTCCGGGACGGCTTCAACCAAACGGCGCAGTGAAGTTAAAGGCAGTTCTAAGAAACCTTGGAAACAGAAAGGTACTGGCCGCGCCCGGGTCGGGACCGTCCGGTCACCAATCTGGCGGCACGGCGGCATTGTTTTCGGTCCGCACCCGCGCGATTACTCTTACTCGATGCCGAAAAAAATGAAACGGAGTGCTTTGAATTCGGCCCTCCTTTCCAAATTTCAGGATAAAGAGACTCTGGTGATCGATACGTTAACGGCCGAAAAAGCGAAGACGAAAGAGGTCGTCAGCGTTCTGAAAAATATTGGGATCAAAGAGACCTGCCTGATCGGTGTTAAAGGCGAGCATCGTAACCTGCATATCTCCACGCGAAATATACGGGGGACTTTGCTGAAACGGGTTTGCGACCTGAACGCTTACGACGTCCTGAAATACCAGAGATTATTGTTGACCAAAGAAGCTCTGCAGTCATTGATGGACCAGCGCCAGGAGGCCAAAGGTAAATAAAAATGAAACTGCAAACCGCTCATGATATTATTATCAAGCCGCTGGTAACCGAAAAGGTAATGAAGGGGGCTGAACAGGCCCGCACCTATGGTTTTCGGGTCAGCGGTCAGGCGAATAAACCGGAAATAAAGAAAGCGATCGAAAGTATTTTTTCGGTCAAAGTGGAAAAGGTCCGGACCCTTAATCTTAAGGGGAAGCCGAAAAGGTACCGGATGATGATGGGTACAAAGCCCGGTTGGAAAAAAGCGATGGTGACTTTGAAGGAAGGGCACCGGATAGATGTTATTTAGGGATCGGTTAAATATATGCCAGTAAAACAATATAAACCAACCAGTCCGGCCCGGCGCTTCGCGAGTGTCGTCGATTACCGAGAATTGACGAAGAAAAGACCGGAACCGAGCCTGATCGAACCGTTGAGCAAGACTGGCGGGCGAAACAATCAGGGCCGGATCACTTGCCGGCACATTGGCGGGGGCAATAAAAACCAGTATCGCCGGATCGATTTCAAGCGAAATAAGGTTGATATCACGGCCCGGGTGGAGTCCATTGAGTACGATCCGAACCGGACTTGTTTTATCGCTTTACTGTGTTATCAGGATGGCGAACGTCGTTACATCCTGGCTCCGAAGGAACTGCAGGTGGGCGAGATCGTTCTGGCCGGAGAAAAAGTAGAACCGAAAACCGGCAATTGTATGCCGTTAAAAAATATTCCCCTGGGGATGTTAGTCCATAACTTGGAGTTAAAATTAAAAAAAGGCGGCCAGTTGATTCGCAGCGCGGGTAGTTTCGGTCAGATCATGGCTAAAGAAGGTAAGTATGTGCACGTATTATTGCCCAGCGGCGAGATCCGGAAAGTCGACCAGAACTGCAAAGCGACGATTGGCCAGCTATCGAACATTGACTGGAACAAGATCTGGTGGGGCAAGGCCGGACGTTCTCGCTGGCGCGGTATCCGGCCGACGGTCCGCGGCTCGGCCATGAACCCGGTCGCCCATCCGATGGGCGGCGGTGAAGGTCGACGCGGCGGTGGGCGGCACCCCTGCTCCCCAACCGGGAAACTGGCCAAAGGCGGCAAGACCCGCAAGAGGAACAAGCACAGTAATATTTTTATTGTCCGGAAACGTAAAGGGAGATAGCGGACAAAAATTTGATTTAAGGAAAAAAAATGTCGAGATCAGCAAAAAAAGGTCCTTACGTTGACGTGAAATTGCTCAAGAAGGTGAACAAGCAGAAAGATTCGGGCGGGCACGAGCCGATCAAGACCTGGGCCCGGAGTTGCACGATCATCCCGGAATTCATTTCGCACACTTTCATGGTGCATAATGGCAACAAGTTTTTGAAAGTTTTTGTCACCGAAGATATGGTCGGCCATAAGTTAGGTGAATTCGCTCCGACTCGTTTTTTTCGCGGCCATCCGGGTATTAGGAAGACTGAGGAAAGTGCGTCCAGAAGCGGACCCAGTTAAAGGTAAAAGTTATGGAATATTCAGCGAGGTTACGTTACGCACGGATATCAGCCCGGAAAATGCGGTTAGTGGCCGACTTGATCCGGGGCAAGAATGTTAACCAGGCCCTGGATGATTTGCATTTTTCCAACCGGCGGGGCGCGGTGTTTTTGCAGAAACTTCTGCGTTCGGCCGTGGCTAATGCTTCTCAGAACCCGGACGTGAACGTGGAACAGCTATATATCAATTTGATCATGGTCGGGGACGGCCCGATCCTCAAAAGATTTAAAGCGGCGGCCATGGGCCGCGCCGCACCGATCCAGAAACGGACCAGTCACGTAACGATTGGTTTGACGGAACACAAGAAAGCCAAGACGGCGCCGGTCAAAAAAGGCAAGGCCCGGAAGGTTGAAACGCCGAAGGATAAAGCGGCGATGGCGGGCGCGGAAAAGAAAAAAGTCAAGCCAGTCGAACCGGCGGCCAAGAAAGCGGCCCCGGCCAAACCGGCTTCTGATAAAAGTAGTTCGAAAACAAAAAAATCAAAATAGTAATGAGGATATAACTTAGCGAAACTAAGTTATATGTTTATTAAAGGAGCAAAACTAACGTGGGTCAAAAAGTATCACCGATTTCTTTCAGACTCGGCATTACCCGCACTTGGAGTTCACGCTGGTATGCCACGAAAAAAGATTATGGCCGATTAGCTGTCGAAGATCAGAAGATCAGGAAATTCGTTAAAAAGGACTACAGCTTTGCCGGGATCAAAGAGATCGTGATTGAACGGACCCGAGAGAAGACCACGGTTATTATTCACGCCGCCCGGCCGGGCGTGATCATCGGACGACGGGGAGCCAAGGTGAATAAATTGACCGATGATTTGGTGCAACTGGTCAATTCGCCGGTCGATTTGAAGATCATTGAAGTGGAACGTCCGGAATTAAGCGCGCAGTTGATCGCCGAATCGATCACCGAGCAGTTAGAAAAGCGGTCCTCGTTCCGGCGGACCATAAAAAAAGCGGTCGAAACGGTGCTGGCGGCCGGGGCCGAGGGGGTCAAAATACTTTTATCGGGCCGGATCGGCGGAGCCGAAATCGCCCGTAAAGAAAAATTCCTTAAAGGGAAAGTACCGTTGCATACTTTAAGGGCAGAGATTGATTACGCTCTGGCCACGGCCGTTCTGAACAAGGGCACGATCGGGGTCAAGGTCTGGATCTATACAGGTGAAAAAATAGAGGCTAAGAAAAAAGCTAAACTCAAGGAGTTCAAACCCGATGTTAATGCCGAAAAGGATAAAGTACCGCAAGTCCCAGCGGGGGAAAATAAAGGGGCCGGCGACCAGGGGAAATAAAGTCGCCTTTGGTGATTACGGCTTGATGTCCCTGGGTTCCGGCTGGTTGAGTGCCCGGCAGATCGAGGCGGGCCGGGTGGCTATGAGTCATACGATGGCTACCAAAGGTAAAGCCTGGGTCCGTATTTTTCCTCATAAATCAGTGACGGCCAAACCGGCCGAAACGAGGATGGGTAAAGGTAAAGGCGAGCCGGAATTTTACGCCGCAGTCATCCGGCCGGGTCAGATCCTGTATGAAGTCAGTGGCATTGACGAGAACCTGGCGCGGGAAGTGTTGTGCGGCGTGACCCACAAGATGCCTTTCCGGATGAAAATGGTTAAACGGGAACAACTATAATGAAAATAAAAGATATTCGCGCGAAAACCGACGAAGAACTAAAGGCGGAAATAGCCAAATTAAAAGAAGAGCTATTCAAGTTACGTTTTCGTCAAGTGACCGATATTGTCGAGAATCCAAGCCTGGTGCGGGAGCTTAAAAAAGAGATCGCCCGGATGAAGACGGTAATCAAAGAACGTTCTTTTTCCCCACCCGCGGCCGCTGAAAAGAAAGCGTAAGCCCCGTTAGAGACGGGTTTTCAGAATGGTCAAAAGTTGAAATTACGATTAACAGGCATATATTTCAAGGTGATCTACTCCGACGTAACGGTTGCAGTAGGTCTCTAACGGGGTAGAGGTAAAAGAGGGGAATTATGGTCAAGCGTAAGAAAAGCATTAAAAAGAAGGTCCGTCGGACCAAAAGTCAGGTCGTCCGGAAAAAAATTAAACCGGAGTCACTGGATGTAACACCGCTTCGGCAAGTAAAGACTAAATTAGCAGTTAAATCTTTAAATAAATTCAAAAACGCTTTGCTGAACCGGCGAAGACTATTAAAGAGTAACGTTGCCCAGATGGAAGAGGAAGCTCTGAAAAAATCCAGAAAGGAAGCTTCGGGCGACCTTTCTAACGTGCCGATTCACATTGCCGATGTCGGCACTGATAATTTCGAACAGGATTTCACGTTAGGCCTGATCGAAAACGAAGACCAGGAACTTCGTGAGATCGATTCTGCCTTGGAACGGATCACGGATAAGACTTATGGTGTCTGTGACAAATGTTCCAAATATATCCCCACCAAACGGCTCGACGCCATCCCCTACGCTCGGTTGTGCATCAGTTGTAAAGAAAAAGAAGAGAGCGAATAAGTCAGACTCCCATTGACGGGGACCGCTCGATCGATCCACGCTCCGGATGCCCGGTTCGGGGTGAGACCATAATATTTTATGAAGAAATATCGACTCGCCTTCTTTCTTATCGCTTTAACCGGAGCGGTGCTTGATCTGGTTTCTAAATCAGGTGCTTTTGTTATCTTGAAAGATCAGCCGGGCCGGATACTTGACTTGATTCCCGGTGTTTTCGGTTTGCGCTGGGTGACTAACGAAGGGATCGTCTGGGGGTTATTTCCGGGTAATAACATTCTGTTTCTGATTCTGTCCGGTTTGGCTATTCCGATAATCGTTCTGCTTTTCCGGCTGCAAAAAAATATCAACTGGTGGTTAACAGTTTCCTTCGGGCTGGTTTTGGCCGGGGCGATTGGGAATCTTTTCGATCGGATCGTGTACGGGGCGGTCCGTGATTTTTTTGATTTTTATCTGATCAACTGGGCTGTTTTTAATATTGCCGACACCTATATTACCGTCGGAGTTATTATTCTTTTGGTTAGTTTGTTTATTCCGGAAAAAAAACAGGAGTCGGAAGATCATAGTGTTGCCTGATCTGAAAGTTTCCGTTGGACCGTTAAAGCTGAAAAATCCGGTTGTTCTGGCTTCGGGTACTTTTAGTCCGGAGTTGGGCCGGTACTTTCGGCCGGCGCGGGTCGGTGGGGTGGTAACCAAAAGTGTCACCCTGGAACCGCGGGCCGGTAATTTGCCGCCGCGTCTGGTTGAAACGACGGCCGGAGTGATTAATTCCATCGGGTTGGAGAACCCGGGCCTGAAAATTTTCTGCCGGGAATATTTACCTTGGCTACAAAAACAGAAAACCACGCGGATCGTCAGTATTGCTGGTGAGACGGCCAAAGAATTCAAGCAGATCGCTTCGGTCCTGGATCGAAAAAAAGGGATCGACGCGCTGGAGTTGAATATTTCCTGTCCTAATATCGCGAAGGGCGGATTGACGATCGGTGTTTCAGGGACAGCTACCAAAGAGGTTGTCCGAAAAGTACGGCGGGCAACGCGGCGTCCGCTGATCGTAAAGCTTTCGCCGAACGTTACGGACATCGTTAAGATCGCCCGATCAGCCGTCGCTGGCGGGGCGGATATTATTTCTTTAGTTAATACCTTTCGGGCGTTGGCTGTTAACTGGCGGACCGGTCAACCCCTGTTAGGGAACGTGACCGGTGGTTTGTCCGGTCCGGCCATCAAACCGATGGCCTTATGGTTAGTGGCGCGGGTCGCGCAAGCGGTAGAAGTGCCGGTTATGGGGATCGGTGGGATCATGACCGCCGAAGACGTGCTGGAATTCATGGCCGTCGGCGCCCGGGCCGTGCAGATCGGGACGGCCACGCTGGTCGATCCGGCCGCGCCGGTTAAGATCGTTAAGGACCTGGAAAAATTACTGGCCCGGGAAAAAATAAGGTCAATCACTAAACGTTAACCGGAATTTTCTGAATTGTCCGGATAATTTATGATATTCTAAGTTTTTACGGAGGTAATTAGATCATGAGTTTTATTTTTACGATTCTATCAGTTATTTTTGTCCTGGTGGCTATTTTACTGGTCATCATTATTCTGGTGCAGCCGCATCACAGTGAAAGCGGTCTGGCCGGCGCGTTTGGCGGCGGCGGTAGCGAATCGTTTTTCGGCACCAAGACGGTTTCTGTCGCGACCAAGATCACTGTTTTACTGGCTATTATTTTTATTGTTCTTTCGATTCTATTGAACAAAGTACCGGTTGGACAAGAAGGCCGGAGCGTCATGAATCGCGAGGCGGAAAAACCGCCGGCGACCGCTCCGGTGGCCCCACCGGAAGAACCGACTGAAACACCACCACCCGCGGATGACCAGGGGACGGCCCCGCCGGTTGAAGAAACACCGCCGCCACCACCGGCTGAAGGGAAAACATCGGAGCAACCTGAAAAAACTGAATGAAAAAGCCTGAGATTAAAAAATTATTTTATCGTTTAAAGGCCGTTCAATCCGGTCATTTCCTGTTAACTTCTGGTTTACACAGTAATACTTACGTGCAATGTGCGCGGGTGCTTGAACAGCCGCGGGTGTTGGCCCGGTTAGCCGGACAGATGGTGCGTCCCTGGTCCAGCCGACGCCAGTCGAAGATTGACGTGGTCGCCGCCCCGGCCGTGGGCGGGATCATCATGGCGTACGAAGTGGCCCGGATCCTCAATGCCCGGGCGATTTACCTGGAACGGGTGGGGACCATGGTCCTCCGGCGCGGGTTTACCGTTAAACCGGGCGAACGGGTACTGGTGGTCGAAGACGTGGTCACGACCGGCGGATCCGTTAAAGAAGTGGTCCGGGTGATAAAAAAGTTACGGGCCCGGGTGATGGGGGTGGCCGCGCTGGTCAACCGCGGAAAAGCTAACCGGACCCATTTAGCCGGGGTGAAGTTAAATACTCTGCTTCAGATCAGCCCGCCGTTATACGATAAAAGAAATTGTCCTTTCTGCCGGACCGGGAAGATTCCTTTAGTTAAACCCGGGTCGCGAAAATTGAAATAACTTTTGAGAAAGAAAAATCTATGTTGAAAAGTATGACCGGGTACGGTTCCGCCAGCCTGAAACAAAAAGGATTGGTTGTCAAGGCCGAGGTGCGGAGCGTGAACCATAAGTTTTTTTACCTTAAGACCAATGTTCCGGAATCGATCAGTCATCACGAACGGACGATCGAAGGGATGGTCCGCCAGTTCATCAGTCGTGGAACAATTAATCTGGTTGTCCGGTTGGAGTTGCCTGAGTCGGTGAAGTTGCCGGAGTTCAATAATAAAGTGATCAAATACTATCATCAGAAACTGAAAGGCTTACAGCGATCATTAAAACTAAAAAATCATGTTTCCCTGGAAACGATTCTCCGGTTGCCCGGCGTGATGGAGACCAACCGGCCACCGGCCGGATTGACCTGGCTCTGGGCGCCGGTCCAGAAGACGATCAAGAATTCATTAGTCGATCTTCGGCGCATGCGGCAGCGGGAAGGGACCAGGTTAAAAAATGAATTGAAGAAGATCTTGAGTTGGATGAACGGTTTAGTCAAGCTGATCGAATATTACCAGCCGCGAGTGGTCAGGAATCACGCCGCTTCCCTGCAAAAACGGATTGCCCGGTTACTTCAGAAGAACAAGATTACGTTTGATGATCATTTTCAATCGAACCTGACGCACGAGATCGCTTTTTTTGCCCAGCGATCGGATATTACCGAAGAGATCCACCGGCTCCGTTCTCATATCGCTGAGTTTAACCGTTCTTTAGGGGTGGAAACACCGATCGGCAAGAAGCTCGATTTTTTAACGCAGGAGATGTTAAGGGAAGTTAATACCATTGCGGCCAAAGCGAACGATGCCCGGATCTCTCTGCAGGCGGTTAACCTGAAAAACACTATTGAAAAGATCAAAGAGCAGGTACAGAATATAGAATGAAAAAGATCATCGTTGTTTCCGGTCCATCCGGCGTGGGTAAAACCACGCTTTGCGCACGGGTGGTGGCCAACGAGCCGCGAATCAGGTTATGCGTTACGGCCACGACGCGGGCGCCCCGGACCGGTGAGGTGGCTGGGCAGGATTATCATTTTATGAGTCCGGCGGAATTCGAAACCGGAATAAAAAATAACGAATTTATCGAGCACGTAAAACTTTTTGACGCTTATTACGGAACCCCGGAAAAATCGATCGACGATATTTGGCAGTCGAGCCAGACGCCATTACTGCGGATTGATGTTCAAGGCGCTCAGGTGTTGAGGAAACTTGGTTATCAGGGGCTGTTTATCTTTATCCTGCCGCCTTCGCTCGAGGTTTTGAAGGAAAGGTTAAAAGGACGAGGGAGTTCCACGGACAGCCTGGAGAAACGTTTTCAGCAGGTGACCGAAGAGATGAAACGGCAGTCGGAATATGATTTCCGGGTGGTCAACGATAAATTAGACGAGGCGGTCCGGGAAGTGAAAAATATTCTGGAAGATAACTTTTTTATGAATAAAAAAACCGAAGAGGAGGCAGAAACAGATGGGTAAGTTAAACCTGGAAGAATTAAGGAAAAAAGCCGGTGGCCGGTTTGACCTGGTGGTTTTGACTCAGAAAAGGTTACGGGACCTGGCCCGGAGCGGGGTCAAGACGACTTCAACGGAAAATTCTCATTCCCTGATGGAATCCGTGTTGGAAGAGATCCGGACTGATAAAATCAAGATTTCCCGTCCCAAGGAAAAAAAGTAATCAATTATGCTGAAATCAAAAGAGATTATCATCGGAGTGACCGGTGGCATCGCGGCTTATAAAGCGGCTGATTTGGTTTCTTGTTTGCGTCAGCAGGGTATGGGGGTAACGGTGGTCATGACCGAGTCAGCTGCCAGGTTTGTCACGCCTTTGACTTTTCAGGCCCTTTCCGGTAACCGGGTCTATACCCGGATGTTTGATGACGAAGCCTCTTACGATTACGCGCACATTTCTTTAGCCGACCGGGTGGACGTGGTTTTGATCGCGCCGGCGACCGCTAACATTATTGCCAAGTTAGCGCACGGGATCGCCGATGATCTGCTGTCGACTTTTATCCTGGCCGTGCGGGTGCCGGTCCTGATCGCCCCGGCGATGAATGTTAATATGTATGAGAATCCGATAGTTCAGGAAAATATTAAGAAATTAAAAAAAGCCGGCCGGGTGATTATTGAACCGGATAGCGGTTATCTGGCCTGCGGCCAGCAGGGTCGGGGTCGGTTGGCTACGAGGGAAAAGATCGTCAAGGCGATCCAATCGGCTTTAAAGAATAAAAGAAAAAAAAGATAAATGTCATGCGGATATTGATCACGGCTGGCCCGACCCGGGAATATTTTGACGCGGTTCGTTATTTATCGAATCCATCCACGGGCAAGATGGGTTTCGCCCTGGCCCGGGTGGCCCGTCGACTTGGTCACCGGCCCCGGCTGGTGACCGGACCGGGGGATTTGCCCCGCCCGTTGAAGATAGACATTGTTGAGATCACCACCGCCCGTGAGATGCAGCAGGCGGTCCGGCGTTACTTTCCTGAAAGCGATTGTTTGATCATGGCCGCGGCGGTCAGTGATTACCGGCCTCGGAAGGTTAGCCGCGGGAAAGTCAAAAAAACACGAAACCAGTTACGTTGTGATTTGGTTCGGAATCCGGATATTCTCAAAGAGATCTCTCGCCATAAGGTCAACCAGACTCTGGTCGGTTTCGCGTTGGAGACCAGGGATTTTTCCCGCAACGCCCGAAAAAAATTAAGGGCCAAAAAACTGGATTATATTGTCATGAACACGCCGCGGGCTTTTGGCCGGGACCGGGTTGACGCCCAGATATTCAACGGCCGGGGGTGCCTGAAAAAATTCAAGAACATCTCTAAAGATAAATTAAGCGAAGCGATCATTAAATTAGTTGAAAAAAATAGCCGGTAATCATGACCTTATTGGAAGCTATTATTTTAGGGATCATTCAAGGGGCGACGGAATTTCTGCCCGTGAGCAGTTCCGGTCATTTGACCATTGCCCAGCATTTATTCGGGTTGTCTGATCCTGAGGCCAACCTGAGTTTCATTGTTTTTCTGCATTTCACTTCAGTTCTGGCGGTAATCGTTGCTTTTTTCAGCGAGATTCGCGAGTTATTCGGCCGGAATTTCCAGGTATTGATCATGGTGGTGATCGGTAGCATACCGGCCGCTCTGGTCGGGCTGTTATTGCATAATCAGATCGAGGGTTTGTTTGGTGGTAACCTGACGCTGGTCGGGGTGGCATTGATCCTGACCGGTATTTTTCTTTGTTTTGGTGAATTAGGGTGGGGCCGGTCAGTTAGTCCCCTGGAAAACGCCAGTTTTATAAGTGTTTTTTGGGTCGGGATTGCCCAGGCGGTGGCCATTATTCCCGGTCTTTCCCGTTCCGGGCTGACTATTTCCACCGGTTTGCTGACCGGTTTGGATAAAAAATCATCTGTCCGCTTTTCTTTCTTCCTTTCCGTTCCAATCATCCTCGGAGCAAGTTTTGTCAAACTCAAAGATTTCGGTAAAATTATGGAGGGGTTTCAGCCGATAGCTATATTAGCCGGTGGTTTCGCCTGTTTTGTGGTGAGTTTACTGGCCATCAAGTTATTGGTCAAAATGGTACAGCGGGGCCAGCTGTATATTTTTGGCCTTTACTGTTTGGCCGCCGGCCTAATTGTTTTAATCCTGAGATTGTTTGGAATCTAAAAGCTGATGCCCTCAAAAAAACAGCCATCGCAAAGACTACCGGAATTATTGGGTATTTTTCTCATCCTGATAACGGTTTTTCTATTACTCAGCCTGGTCACCCACGATCCGGCTGATTACAGTGCCCGCGTTTACCCGCCGAATGCTGAATTACATAATAAAGCCGGTAGTATCGGCGCGGCGATATCCGACTTCCTTTTTCTGGCCTTTGGTTTAGTGGCTTATCCGGTAACTCTTTTACTGGGTCTTTGGGGTTTTTTCCTGATCCGGCGCCGACCCCTGGGTTCCCTACCGATCAAACTGACCAGTGTCGCGCTTTTTATCATTGCTGCAGTTACTCTTTGCGGGCTGATCAGCCCGATCCGTTTTTCCGATTGGGCTCTGGCCCGGAGCATGGAATCTTTCGGCGGCCTGACCGGTGATCTGATGAGTTCGGTCATGACCAATTATTTCGGGTTCTGGGGAGCTTTCGTCCTGTCAGTTTTTGTTCTTTTAATGGCTGCCGTGCTGGTCACCGACTGGATCGTTTATGAAGGCATTATGAAAATGGGTCAATATTTAAGGCGATTTTTCGGGGTGGTCATAGGGCATGGTTCATTTATTGTTGATAAGATTAAACGTTACCGGGCGAAACGTCAATTAGTGAAACAGGCTGAACAGCAACGGTTGGCGCCGATGTCAGTTGGCGATCCAAAGATGGCGGCGACCGCCGCTCCGATCTTTGAAGTGCCGGTAGCGGAACCGGAGACCGGAACAGCGGTGGCGGAAAAAGAACCGGAAGTCGTTCCGCCGGAAGAGGAGTCGTTGGAAGCGGCACCACCGGAAGAGTCGGCCGCGTCGAAATCAGTTGGGGCGGGTAAAAAAGAAACGCCGGTGGCGATGCTGCCCGCGCCTCCGCCGGTTGATTTTAAATTACCCCCGCTGGATCTGCTGGATAATCCCGAAGCTACCCAGCTTTCCGAGGATGATAAAGATGTCAAGGAACGGATCGATACGATCGAAAAAACGCTGACTAATTTCAATATCGAAGCCCGGGTAGTCGATGTCGAATGTGGTCCGGTCGTGACCAAGTACGAGATCGAGCTCGGGCCGGGCATTAGCGTGCACCGGGTGGCCGGCATGTCCGACGATCTGGCCATTTCGCTGAAGTCATCCAATGTGCGGATCGTGGCGCCCATTCCGGGTAAATCCACGGTTGGTATCGAAGTTCCGAACATTTCCAAAGGGATCGTGCGGTTGAAAGAACTGATCACCGCGCCCTCCTCCGATGAAAAACATAAATACCTGTTACCGTTATATCTGGGCAAAGACGTGGCCGGTAAACCGCTGATCCGGGATCTGCGGAGTATGCCGCATCTGCTGATCGCCGGGACGACCGGAGCGGGTAAATCCGTGTGCGTGGCCAGCATTATTTTGAGTCTGCTCATGAACCGCAAACCGGATGAGATGAAATTATTATTGATCGACCCGAAAATGGTCGAACTGTCGGTGTTTAAGGATATTCCTCATCTGATCAGTCCGGTGGTGACCGATATGCGCCGGGCCCCAGCCGTACTGGAATGGCTGGTGCGGACCATGGAAGAACGATACGAACTTTTCCTGCGCGTGGGCGTGAAAAAGATCGAGACCTATAACCAGTTGGGTGAAAGCAAAATCAGAGACCGGCTGATCGAAGACGGCGAGATCCCGGGTGACGTGCCGACCCGGTTACCCTATATCGTGGTCATGATCGACGAGTTGGCTGATTTGATGATGGCCGCTTCGGATAATGTGGAAACGGCGATCACCCGGTTAGCCCAGAAGTCACGGGCGGTCGGTTTGCATCTGGTCATGGCCACCCAAAGGCCGTCGGTCGATGTCATTACCGGTTTGATTAAATCTAATATGCCCACCCGGGTTTCTTTTAAAGTCGCTTCAAAGGTTGATTCGCGAACGATCCTGGATCGCAACGGGGCCGAAAAATTACTGGGTAAGGGTGATATGCTTATGCTCATGCCGCCGGCGACGGAGTTGCACCGGGCGCTCTGTACTTTTATCGGTGATACGGAAGCCAAGAAAGTGGTTGATTTTCTTAAGAAGCAGAGTAAGCCGCAGTTTGACCGGGAACTGGTGGCGATTGAGACGAACAATGACTTTGAAGATATGGGCAAGGACGAACTTTTTGATGAAGCCGCCCAGATCGTGGTCGAGACCCAGCGTGGTTCGGTTTCACTCCTCCAGCGCCGGTTGGAGATCGGTTATACCCGGGCGGCCCGGTTGGTTGATATGATGGCCAAAATCGGCGTTGTGGGCGAATACAAGGGCAGTAAGGCCCGTGAGGTCATGATGACGCCGGAAGAATGGGCCGGGCGCAAAGCTAACCTGAAGAACGAGCCGGAATAAGATCTTCATTTCTTGTTTGCAATTCACCTGTTTGAACAACCACTTAAAATCTTCTTGACAATCAATTGTGCTCTTGGTAAGTTTTAGCCATGCTTTGGTTAAAATTCATCAGGAAATTGTTCAAGATCCTTAACGGTGATATTTCACCGCATCAGATTGCAGCAGGTATTGCTTTCGGCGCGATCCTGGGCCTGACCCCGGTCCTGAGCCTCCATAACCTTATTGTTCTCTTATTAATATGTATTATCCGGGTTAATGTCAGCTCGGCTATTTTTTCCATGGCGATTTTTAAGCTGCTTGGTTATGTAGTTGATCCTTATTTGTCTCATCCGTTGGGGTATCTCCTTCTGGTTAAATGGGAATTCCTGACGCCGTTTTGGACCACGCTTTACAACCTGCCGCTTTTACCGCTGACTAATTTCAATAATACGGTCGCTCTCGGCGGATTGATCATTTCACTGGTTATATTTTATCCGAATTTGATTTTATCTCGGAAAGGTGTAATAGCTTATCGCACTTCAGTTCAACCGAAACTGGAAAAAATGAAGATCTTTAAGCTGTTTAAAGGGACCACAATATATAAATGGTATAAAAAGGTCAGTGATTTTCGAGGGAAAATAACATAATTTATGCGCATCAAAGGGATAATCGGTTTTATTGTCGTTAACGTGCTGCTGTCTGTCTTCGGTTTCTTTTGTGCCGAAGGAATGACAAAAAGTGTGATTGAATCGTTAGGCAGCAGTGTTGTCGGGGCCAAAGTGGAATTGGCTGATGTGAAAATATCTTTCACTAAACTCTCCTTGAAATTAGAGGGGTTGCAGGTGACGGATTCGGACGACTATATGAAGAATCTGGTTGAAGTCCGCGAGATCCGCTTTCAATTGGGGTTGACCCAGTTGTTGGAAAAGAAGATTTCCATTGAAGACACGGCGATCGAAGGCATCCGGGTCGGGACGACGCGAAAAACTTCCGGAAAATTATCCGAAGAGGACGAATCATTTTTAGGTCAGGCTTGGAGTAAGGGTCAGGATATGATTTCCGATGAGTTACAACAATTGCCGGCCCGCCAGATGCTGAAGGGGAAGGAAAAGGTCGACGTGAGCGGGTTGGTCGATCCGGTTAAGCTGACCGCCCCGGCTGAGTTTACCAAGACTCAGACTTTGATCAACACCAATAGCCAAAATTGGAACGATTCACTGAATAAATTGAATGTGACCACCCGCGCGGCCGCCATTAAACAGCAGCTGGCGACCGTGAACCTGAAAGAGAAAGATGTCCGGAAGCTCAAGAAAGAATTAAAAAAAGTCAAAAAGATCAACAAGAATATCAAGACGTTAAAAAGCCAGGTTGATAAGACGACCACCCGGATCCGGACGGATTATAAGGCGATTGAGCAGGCGATCAATAATGTGGAGCAGGCGAAGGAGAATGATTACCAGGCGATCGTCAGCAAGCTTGACATGAAGAACGTAGATAAATCCGAGATGGCTCAGTTGGTTTTCGGGCCGGTCTGGATGGATCGGGCCAACGATTGGCTTTACTGGTTGGACAAGTACCAGAAATTCATGCCGACGGCTGATGAAAAAGAAAAAAAGGCCGAGGCTTGGAAACGGATTGAAGGAACGACGATTGCTTTCCCCAAAGAAAAAAGTTATCCGGCTTTTTTTCTGAAAAAGGCTTTGTTAAGCGCCGGCGGCGCTGAGGGTGAATTAACTTTTCAGGGGCAGGTGACCGATATTTCTTCCGATCCGGTCCTGACGGCCAAACCGATCGTCATCTCCGCGCAGGGAAAAAATCCTGATTTTACATTGGCCGGGAATCTGGACCATACCGGTCCGGTCAGCCGGGATACTTTTGATTTGAACATGACCGGGATCGACCTGAAAGATTTTTCGCTCGGTAAGTCATCTTTATTGCCCGGTAAGATCGCGTCCGGTCAGGCCGAGATCAAAGTCAATCTGGTGGCCGAGGGTGAAGAACTGACTCTGGATATCATCATCCGGCCGCGTGATTTGATTTTTAACCCGGCCGATATCCCGGAAGGTGACGCGGCTAAAGAGATTGTAACTGTGCTGACCACGGCTAGCAAAAAGGAGGCTCAGAAGCCTCTGAAGATCAGCGGGACCCTGTCCGGCCGGAAAGGCGAGCGGTTAAAATTAAAACTCGATTCCAATATTGACCAATTATTGATGGACCGTTTAAAAAAGATGCTTCAGACGCGGGTGGATGAAACCAAGAAGATGGTGAAACAGAGGATCGATCAGTTAATCAACCAGCCGAAGAAGCAGTTAATGGGTCAGTTTAACCAGAAAAAGGGCGTGATGGAAGGGCTGATCGCGTCTAAAAAATCCGTCTTGACGGAAGTGACCAGCATGGCAAAAAATCAGGTGAGTTCTCTGGAAAAAAGGATTAAGAAACAGGGCGTAAAAAGATTGAAAGATAAATTTAAATTGCCGGGTAAGTAAGTGATTCCCGCGGAAGAAAATAAGTGATTTTTATTCGGTGTCTTTGGCGCAGCGGAAACCGAGCGTTAAAGATTTATACTCCGGATTTTGACCCATCCGTTTCGCACACCGTATTTCATTTTTGTTATCATTCCAGGAACCACCGCGGATTACTCTTAACTGATAACGGATTTTGTTTTTGATGGTTAATTCGTCATCGCCTGGTCCTTTCGGATCACGGCCGGGGACGGGTTTGCGTTTATAGTAACGCCAGTCGTAACGATCATTGACCCATTCCGCCACGTTTCCGGCCATCTGGAAACAACCAGTTTGGTTTTGGCCACCTTCGTATTCATTGATTTCGCTCGTATTTCTGATATTGGAAAATTTATTGCGACATTTGAGCTTGTCCCATTCATTACCCCAGGGATAGACATGAGCGTCATCGCCCCGGGCCGCTTTTTCCCATTCCGCTTCGGTCGGTAACCGCTTGCCGGCCCATTCGGCGTAAGCGACCGCGTCTGTCCAAGAAACGTTCACGATTGGATGGTTCTCCTGGCCGAAGGGAATCTTACCATCCGACCAATGAGGCGGCACTTCGTGTTTGGTTTCCTTGATGAATTTTGCGTACATGGCGTTGGAAACCTCGTATCTATCGATCTGAAAATCACTGACATGAACCCGGTGTCGGGGGTTTTCATTGATCTCGCCTTCCTTTTTTTTGCTACCCATCTGGAAGTTGCTGCCCGGGATCAGGATCATCTCCTGTTCGATAATCTCGTCTCCTTCGGAGTCAATGACCTTTGGTTTTGCCTCTTCTTCTGATTCCTGGGTTAGTGAGGTATTCTGGAATAGGAAGAGACCGAGTAAAATAATGACGGTCCAGCTGAAAAATTCAGACTTCATATTTTTATCCCTTAAAAATAAATACTTAATTTAAATAAATATAGCCGATTATCCAATAAAAGTCAAAAGAAAATTATTTTTCTTTACTAAATATTCTGTAACTGCTGACGGTGATAAAGGTGTTGACAAGCTGTCCTTTGCTGGAGTGACGGAGTGTTTTCCGCTCCAGTTTTCGTCATCCAAATTTGGCCGATATGGGTGACGAAAGTCTGAGGATTCTGCTGGTTTCCTCGGTTTCATTTTCGCGGGAAGCGGTGATGGATGGTTTTGATCACGGCCTGATCGGCCCGGGATGAAAATATGTCCAGTGGTGAATAGCCCCGTTTCCAGGCCAGATAAAATGTCAGGATCAGGGCGACGGCGGTGATGACGAAGTTCGGCCAGGCGTCAATGAACCATTGGCCGGACCAAGTTAATTGCCAGGCGTGGGAAAAGGGGCTTAAATAGGGGATGGGCCACTGGTAGCCTTCCGGTCCGCGCGCGCCGACCAGATCAGCCAAGAGATGAAAATGAAAACTTAAGAATGCAAACAAAGCCGTTTTCCAGCGTTGGGTGGCGATCAAAAAACCAATGACGGTGACCAGCAGACCGAATCCGATATTATGGGCCAGGACGTGATGATAATCTGTCCACCAGAGGAGCGGTTTTTCCCAGTGGCTGGTCAGTTTTTCGGCGACGATACCCAAGCTGTCAATATCCGGGGCGATACCGGCCAGGGTGACCGTGGCCCGTTCTCGTCGGTTGAGCCGGATGCTGTTGGCCGTTAGCCAACCGATCAGAAAATGGCTTACCGGGTTCATTTTTTATATTTGCCCATCAGTTCCCCCTGGGCGAGGATATGGTCTTTCGTAGCCTGAAGTAATTCTTTTTTGGTGGCGCCGGGCTTGAGATCGAGCTTGGTATCCAGTGCGTAGAGTTTGAAATAGTACCGATGAGTGCCGCTGGGTGGGGCCGGGCCGCCGTAACCGATCTTCCGGAAATCATTGGTGCCCTGTTTGCCGCCGTTGGTCAGGATTTCCCCCGGGGGTAATTTTTCATGATTTTAGATCCCCATGATTTCTTTGGTTTTTTTGGCCAACAGTTCTCCGGATTCTTTTTCTTTTTTGGTCGTTAATTCCTGCATTTTTTCTTTTAACCGGAACTTATCGTCTTCGGATAATATTTTCTTTTCCTCTTCGTCTTCACCCTGCTTGATAGCGTCGCGCCGGATGTTACGGATACTGATTTTGGCTTTTTCAACCAGTTCCTTGATTCCTTTAGTCAGTTGCTTGCGGCGTTCTTCGCTTAAGGGTGGAACGACCAGTCGGATTAGTTTACCGTCGTTATTCGGAGTGATACCGATCTCGGATTTCAAGATGGCTTTTTCGATATCGCCGGTGGAGTTAACGTCAAAGGGCTTGATAATGAGCAATTTGGGTTCCGGGATGGAGATAGTAGCCAGCTGTTTGAGCATGGTCGGGGTGCCGTAATAATCGACCTTGATGTTTTCTACCAGACCCGGCGTGGCCCGCCCGGTCCGGATCCGTTTGAATTCGTCTTTCATCACGTCCAATGCTTTGTTCATTTTCTGCTCGGAACCTTGATAAATATCATTGAAAGGCATAAAGGTCTCCTGTGTTATGAAATAATGGTTCCAACTTTTTTCCCCTGGATGACGTTCAGGATATGATTACGTTTTTTGAAATTAAAGACGATGATGGGTATTTTGTTTTCCATGCATAAAGTGATCGCGGTGGAATCCATGACACGCAGATATCCTTGCAGGACATCCATGTATTTCATCTGGTGGTACATTTTTGCTTTCCGGTTCTTGGTCGGATCATCGTTATAGACGCCCTCGACTTTGGTGGCTTTGAGGAAGACGTCGGCGTTGATCTCGGCGGCGCGCAGGGCGGCGGCGGTATCGGTTGTAAAGTGGGGGTTGCCGGTTCCGGCAGCCAGGATGATGGTTCGGCCTTTTTCCAGATGGCGGACGGCCCGTCGGCGAATGAACGGTTCAGCGACTGCTTCCATGGGGATGGCGGTTAGCAGGCGGGTCTTGGTGCCCATTTTTTCCAGGACATCCTGCAGGGCTAGGGCATTAATGACGGTGGCGATCATGCCCATATAGTCGCCGGTGGCGTTGCTGACTCCGAATTTGGCGAACTGACTGCCGCGGACGATATTTCCTCCTCCGACGACGACCGCCAGCTGGATACCGGTCTGGGCGATCTGGAAGATTTCCCGGGCGAGGAAATTCATTTCCTTGACGTCAATACCCTTCTGGCCGGTTTTGCAAAAACCTTCACCGCTGATTTTCAGAACGACCCGTCGGTATTTAGATTTTTTCATTGAGGATCAGTATTTTATCCGTTCAGTTCAAAGCGGACAAATCTTTTGACCGTGATCTGGCCGCCCAGTTGAGCAATCTTGTTTTTCAGGAGGCCGGAAATTTTCAGTTTATCGTCTTTAATAAAAGGCTGGTCGAGTAGGCAATTTTCGGCAAAGAATAGTTTTTCCAGCTTACCGTTAATGATTTTTTCGATTATTTGGGGTGGTTTCTTTTTACCGCTGTCTTTTTCCATTTCATGACGGTAAAATTCTTTTTGTTTCTCTATATTTTCCGGTGTAATATGTTCGCGGGAGACGAACTTCGCGCTCAGGGCGGCGATCTGGAGGCAGAGATCCTTGGCCAGGACGGCGAATTCTTCATTTTTGGCCACGGGCTCGCTGTCACTCGCCAGTTCGAGCAAAACACCGACCTTGCCATTACCATGAATATAAGAACCGATCAGGCCGGTTGAACCCAGTTCGAAGCGGGTAAATCTTTTGAGCACGATATTTTCGCCCAGTTTCGCGATCTTATTTTTTAACAGGTCGCCGACTTTGATTTTGTTATCATTGAGCAAAGGTTGATCGATAAGTTTTTCCGGGGAATCGATGGTTGGCCCGACGGTGGCCACTTGACGGCTCAGGTCATTAAGCAGGGTGGTAAACTCATCGTTTTTGGCCGCGAAATCAGTTTCGCAGCCTAATTCTAATAAAACGCCGATTTTCCCGTCAGGTTGAATGAAAGAAGTGATTCGGCCGGAGCTGGTCGCTTTATCTTTTTTCTTTTCGGCGACTTTTAATCCTTTGCGTTGGAGGTATTCGACCGCTTTAGCCAGGTCGCCGTTGGTTTCTGCCAGGGCGTCTTTACATTTCATGATACTGATGCCGGTGGTATCACGCAATTCTTTGATTTTTTCTGCTGCGATGGCCATAACTCGATCCTTTCTTTGGGTGGAAGTAACAATTATCCGAATTGCCGGTCAGCCGAATGTTTTTTTGCCCGCGTCCGGTTCTTATGTTTTACGTCTTTGATTTCTTACTTGCAGTTTGGGTCTTTTTGCGGGCCACCCCGGTTGTCTTTTTTGTTTTTTCTTTGGTTTGAGAAGCGGTGGTCGGTTCTTTGGGCTGCACATCAATGGATAATTTACTTTTGCCTTTGATGATAGCCTCGGCCAGGGAACCGATCATTATCTGGATGACCCGGATGGCGTCATCATTGGCCGGGATGGGGATATCCACATCGGTCGGATTGCCGTCGGTATCCATAATACAGATGGTGGGGATGCCTATTTTTTTAGCTTCGGCCAGGGCGATTTTGCTCCGGCGGTAATCAACCGCGACCATGGCGGCCGGTAAGCGGGACATTTTCTGGATGCCGGACAGGTTTTTCTTCAGTTTTTTTATTTCCCGCATGAAAGACGATCTTTCTTTTTTGGTGTACGATTCCATGGAACCGTCACTTTGCTTGGTTTCCAGATCGGCTAATTTATTCAAACTGCGCCGGATGGTATCGAAATTAGTCAGAGTGCCCCCCAGCCAGCGTTCTTTCACGTAATGCATGCCGCACCGGGCCGCTTCGGTTTCAACAATGTTTTGGGCTTGTCTTTTGGTGCCGACGAAGAGGACTTCCCCTCCGCGTTGAGCTGTTTTCAGTAAAAAATGATAGGCGACCATCAAGCTTTTGACGGTTTCTTTGAGGTCAATAATGTGAATCAGGTTTCTTTTGCCGAAAATGTACGGTTTCATCGCTGGATGCCAGCGGCTGACTTTATGCCCGAAATGGGTGCCGGCTTCCACTAAATCCTTAACAGAGATCAAAGTCATATAGTTTTTTGATTCCTTTTTTAATGAGCAGATAATTTATGTCATTTTCCGATGCCATAAATTATAGGCCCGCGGCCGCCTACGATAAATCACACCACTGGTAGTGGCGTGACCAACATATTAATAGTCACAAGACCAAGTATTATAATAGAATAAAAAGTTTTGTCAACGTTTAAATTAATTAATTTATAAACATTTGCCAAATCAGGAAATGATGTTATAATGGGGGAAATTCAGGAAAGGAGAGAGGATGCAATACAAAAATATTTCGCTTTTACAGTATTTAGGGATGATAGCCGAACCAAAGCCGACCCCGGGTGGGGGAAGTGTGTCCGCTTACGCCGGTGCCCTCGGCGCGGCCCTGGCCCGGATGGTGCTCAGCTTGGCGGTGAGGAAAAGGCCGTTACCGTCTTTAAGTGATGCCCAGAAACAATTAAAAGAGAATTATGATCTGCTGGCTTTGTTATCGGAACTGGATTCCCGGGCTTATGATGATGTTTGCACTGTCTACCGCTTGCGAGGCCGGACCAAGAGTCAGAAAAAGAAAAAGAGTCAGCGGATCCAGCACGCCATGAAACAAGCCATGGATATTCCTTACCGGGCCTTCAAGATCTGCGCGAATAACCTGTTCCTGATGAGTAAATTGGCGGAAATCAGTCCCCGGAACGCGTTGCCGGACCTGATGGTTGGTGTTCGGTTGACCGAGAGCGCGCTGGCCGGTTGCAAAATGAATGTGGAGACTAATCTGCGATATTTAAATGACCAAAGATCTTCCACCCGGATAAAAAAGGAATTAGCGTCGATAGAAAAGAAAAGTGCGACGATGGTGAAGAATATTTTTCAAAAGATCAGTCAGAAAATGAAGTAAAACGGGATTCATTGTCCCATTGGGATACAGATGACTTTGCTGATCAATCGTTCCTGCCTTTCGGCCGCTCCGGCCACCACTCGGAGAGATATCCTAATGGCCCCGGGTAATTTTTTATCAGGCGGGCTATTCTTGTCTATTAAAAGACCAAGCGGCGGGGGGTCTTGATACCGCTTGGTGGCGGAATCCAAATACTCGATCTTCATTGCCAGGACGTAATGACATAAGTTAGCTTCATCGATCAGGGTGAGGGTGCCGTTAAAGTCATTGACGACTCGGCGGAGAGCGTAAAGTTTTCTTTTGGTTTTGGTTGTTTCCGGTGCGCCGCCCCGGGCTACTTGAGAGAGAATTGAGAGGTCAACTTCCGGGATTAAGAAATAACGAACTTCCGCCACCCGGACCGAACCAAAAACCGAAGTGGTCGTACGAAACGATATCTGATCTTTATCATAACTTCGGCCTTTTTTATCCTGAGCCGTTGTTCCTTTGTTAATCTTAAATAATTGTTGCGGGTTATTTTTCGGTAGAGCACCGTTCAGGTCAGTGGTGATCCTGTCACAGACCGCCCGGGCGGAAGCGTAAATATTCATTCGGTCCACGCTGTTGGTATAGACCCGGGAAGTCTGAGAAAATATCATCGCGACGATGCTCATGATCAGGACCATCAGACCAACGGCGACCATTAATTCCAGCAAGGTAAACCCCGCTAGAGATAGGTCGTCTTTTCGGGACGACCGTCGCATTGATTGTGTTCTAACAAAAACTTGTTTAATTTGCATGGTTAAAATACTTTTAATGGAGACCCGCCTGACCTGCCTGCCGGACAGTCGGGCAGGTTTTCGTGATCTCTAACGGGGTAAAACCGTTATTATTTCTTGCCATATTTTTATCGTCCCGCTAATTGAATGATAAAAAAATTTATCGGGGGCGGTATTTTTTTTGGGCCGGTTGAGACATAACCGCTACCGCCGCTTTGAATCGGAACCCGGAAGATATAGATCCGGAATTCAAAAAAAGGTTTCGGCGTGTATTTGGTATCTATTTCCGTCGCCGGTCGCGTATCGTCCACCCGCCGGACCACAAAAGCAAATCCATACTGGGCGTAGGGATCAGTCGGATCCGGTCCGGCCCGCACCTCTTTTAAAATGTCACCAATTACCGGACTGTTAGCCAGGTGAAATATTTCGTCAAAACTTTCAATGGGTGGTATGATTTGCTGACCCTTGATGTTGTTATTCGGGTCGGGATAGAGAAAATATCTGGGTTGAGCCAGGGGCGGATCGACCGGTAAAGGTAATTCAAAGATATAGGAATCATTAGCGCCGGTCAGGCCGTCGTGGATCAGGGTGACTTGTCCGGCTTTATTTCCGGTCCGGTCTTCCGACGTGGCTGTCCTCATGGCCTGGGTCAGAGCTTGGACGATCGAATCGGCCAGGTAAGCGGCATAAGTATCCTCGGTGGATTCTTTGGTGCTTCGGATACCGACGGGAAAAATGGTCAGGACCATGATCAGTCCCACGGAGAGAATGATCATGGCAATCAGGATTTCGATAAGGGTGAGCCCTTTTTGATGATCCATAATTATTTTTCCGTGTATAAAAACAGCACTCTTATTTTAGCGGTTCCGCGTTCGAAGTCAATATACATTTTTGTTTTCGGTTGGTTTTTCTGTTTCAGAACAATATCCGTTTCCTTGATTTTGGGCGGGTGGACCAAGGACTGATCAGAAATACCGGTTGGCATCATCAGGGAGGCGTCCGTCCGGAAGCCCAGGTACAGGTACGGCTCAGGTAAATTAAAAAGCGGCGGACCATCAGGCCCGCTCAAAAAACTGATCCCTTCTGGTAATCCAATAGTTTCATCGACTTGTTCATCGGTATTCTTGTCCCAGGTTTGATTTTCATTAATGTCTTTATATATAGTCATTGAAGAGGTATTCGGTTCGAAAACCAGAAAGTGCATGATCCGTTGGGTAGCGGCTAACTGGCGGACTTTCATAAAAGTTGTCCGGAGAATCAATCCGCCATGTTTAAGATTTTCGCTTTTGATGAATTTGGAAACAAAAACCATAGAGATGGAGGTCATGAGGACAATAATACTGATGACCACTATCAGTTCGATCAGGGTGAACCCCGTTAAAGACCCACCCCGACCGTTATGTCGGGATAGGTCGTCCGGTCGGGACGACCGTTGCATAGCATATTTTCTGGCACGGATTTGTTTATTTTGCATGTTTAAAATACTTTTAATGGAAACCCGCCTGACAGGACAATCGGGCAGGTTTCAGTGATCTCTAACGAGGTGAACCCGGTTTTTTTATTTCAATACAAGATCATCCTGAAACTTAAAGAGTTAAAAAACCTTATTGATCCTTCGTTATCACTCAGAGTGAGCTGTCGGAGAAATATCCTGACAACTCACTTATTTAAAGACCAGTTGTTGATATTATCGTCCGGCGCAGCGCTTGGACCATTGGATTCAATATCCACGTAAGAACTATTGTTTTTGCCACCGCTTGACCGGTGGTTTGTTCCGGGATTTTTGTAAGTTAGCCGGTTACCCCAGGGATCAATTACGTATTTTTCATGATCCAAATACTGTTTTTTAAAACGTAATCCGGCGTGGAATTCTTTTTTCTCCGAAGTTCCCAGGACCGGATCGAAAAACATGTGATACTCAAGTTTTTTGGTCAGGTAGTGATAAAGATTTTGAGATCCTTTCCAGGTTCTCTGGTCGCTGGGCGGGTATTCCGGAAAAACCTCTTTGTAATTGGTCAGGGCAATTTCGATGCTTTTGATTAATCCTTCAGTTGCTGTGACATTACCTTTTTCACCCAGGGAGCCCAAAGCGACGACGGTAATCGTGGTCAGAACCAGAATAACGGTTATGATGACCAATAATTCTAAAATGGTGAACCCGAAGGGACCGCGTTCAGCGAACCCCGTTAGAGACCCGCCCCGACCGTTATGTCGGGGTAGGTCGTCCGGTCGTGACGACCGTTGCATAGCATACTTTCTGTCACGGATTTGTTTGTTTTGCATGTTTATTGCATTACTTGTATTGGAAATTTCAGTGATTTCTAACGGGGTGAACCCGCCGCCCAACTTTGTTGGGCGAGCCTCGCTCCAAAGAGGCGGGAAGGGACCGTGGACTAATACTTCTTTTGGTTTATTCGGAACGAACCCCGCTGAATTCTTCATCAGGTTAATTCCAACTGTTTAATCCGTCTTTCAGACCATCTTTGGTATCTTTGCGGCTGCGCGTCCAGATGTCAAACGTTTCCGGATCATGAGGCGGGTGATGTTTGCCGGTCATGTTGTCCGGGTCTGACGCGTTTTCCTGATAAAAATACGGAAAGTTCAGGGGACTGTAATACCAATTGTCTTCAATTCTTTTTTTCTTAAACGAAAAATAACGTGGTTTCGGCGGATCCGTGTTGCGATCGCCGCTGAGTTCGTTGATCAGAACCAGGCTGGAGAAGCTGGAATCGTGGGCCGGGTAGGCGCCGTTATCCATTTCATACATAGTCAGGGCCTCGACCAGACCGGCGATCTCGGTCCGGGCGCCAGCTTCGGCCGCGCTGCCCTGGACGCCGATCAGGTTGGGAATAATTAATCCGGCCAGGATGGCAATAATACCTATTACGACTAATAGTTCGATTAGGGTAAACCCCGTTAGAGATAGGTCGTTCTTCCGGAACGACCGCGGCATTGTATAGTTTCTAACGAAGGTTTGTTTAGTTGCCAGGTCCCAAATACTTTTAGCAAAAATTTTCCTGATCTTTAACGGGGTAAACCCATTATTTTTCATTGTCATCGTCTCCATTTATAATGCGCTCTATCTAAATTATACCACCGCAATCAGAAAAATCAAGTAAGCAGGAATTTATTCTTCCAGATCGTATTTTTTCAGTTTTTCCCAGAGACTTTTCCGGCTGATCGTCAGGATCTTAATGACTTCCCCTTTATTTCCCTGGCAGAGATCCAGGATTTTCTTGATATAGGCGCGCTCGGTCTGTTCCAGCATTTCGCTTAGGGTCAGCAGGTTTTTTTCTTCCGATTCCCGGGCCACCTGCTGGGCGCTTTGTTTGAGGAGATGTTCTTTTTTCAGGACATTGGACGGGCCGGCCAAGGCGATCGCCCGTTCGACCGCGTTTTCCAATTCTCGCACATTTCCCGGCCAGGGATAATTATCCAGCGAGATCAGCGTTTCCGGATCGACGATGTATTCCCGATCCCGTTCCTTACTGTGCTTCTGAACAAAATGCTGGAGGAGCATGAGAATGTCGCCTTCCCGTTCCCTTAACGGCGGGAGTTTGATGGTCACCACGTTTAAACGGTAATAAAGATCTTCCCGGAATTTGTTTTCTTTTACCCGGGATAAAAGGTCGGTCTTGGTGGCGGCGATGATGCGGATATCGACTTTAATGGTCTCGGTCCCGCCTAACCGTTCGAATTCTTTTTCCTGCAGGACGCGGAGTAATTTTACCTGACTGGTCAGAGACATATCGTCGATATCATCAATAAAGATTGTGCCGTGATTAGCCATTTCGAACCGGCCGATCTTCTGGCCTTTGGCATCGGTGAAGGCGCCTTTTTCGTGTCCGAAGAGTTCTGATTCGATCAAAGTTTCCGGAAAGACCGAACAGCTCATCTTGATTAGCGGCTCCTCTTTACGGAAACTGTTATAATGGATAGCTTCAGCGATCAATTCCTTTCCAGTTCCGCTTTCTCCCTGGATCAAGATTCCGGCTTCGGTTTTGGAGACGCTTTCCACCAACTCGTAAACGGCCTGCATTTTTTTACTTTTGCCGATCAGGTTACCGAACTCAGTTCTTTCTTCGACCTGTTCTTTCAATCGGTTATAATCTTTTTGCAGGGTCTGGAATTTTTGGATCTTTTCCAGGATGAGAACGATCTCTTCATTCAGGAATGGTTTCTGGACGTAATCAACCGCTCCGAGTTTCATAGCGCCGACTGCCGATTCTACCGTGCCGTAACCGGTAATAATTATCACCGGCAGGTCCGGCTGAATTTTTTTGACCCGGTTCAGAAGCTCTAATCCGTCTAACCCGGGCATTTTGATGTCCAGCAGGATACAATCAAAATTGGTCTTCTGGATCAGGTCCCAGCTTTTGTTGCCATCGGCTGATGTGACCACCTCATGTCCGGCGGATTTTAATTCGTCTGAAAGGGTGATCGCAATGCTTTTTTCGTCGTCGGATAGAAGAATTTTCATGATATTATTATATCGGTTCCTTGGCGAATTTACCAGAGAATTTTCGAACTTACTTTAAAGAATTCCGGTAGAACTCAATCGCGTGCGCGACCCGGATTTGATTGGCCCCAGCTTTTTGGAGCAGCCAGGTCAGTTGCATCATACAACCCGGACAGCCGGTGATCAGTTGGTCAACGGGATTTTTCAGTAAAGAGGCGATCTTGGTCTGGCCGATACTCAACCCCAGCTCCTGATATTTGAAACTGAACGCGCCACCACCGCCGCAGCACAGGTCTTCCTTATCCGTTGTCCGGTAATCAGAAATATCTTTCAGGAGCGATCTGGTCAATTCAGCGGACTTGTTCCAGATCGCATGGCAGGGGACATGATAGGTCGTGCTGACTGATTGTTTCGCCAGAGGATGATCAGTATATTTCTTGAGGAATTCCATGACGTCCATGACTTTATTTTTTAAATGTTGGACGAGTCGCCCTGTATCAGATTGGCCACGGTACAGAGCGGGGTATTCATCTTTCAGCATGCGGCCGCAACTGGAGCAGGCAGTCAGGACAACATCGACTTTTTCCGGCTGCAGGGCCCTGATATTTTTGATGGCCAGACGCCGGGCGGTAGCTGTATCGCCGTAGACCAGGGCCGGGGTGCCGCAGCATAATTGTTCCCTGGGTAAAATAAAAGAAATGCCGGATTTTTTAAGGACGTCGATGGTTGCTTCCAGGATCTGCGGATAAACATAATTGTTCAGGCACCCGCTGAAAATAGCGACTTTTAATTTTTTCCGTCCCCGGAAACTGCCCGGTAAAATTTGCAGGCCCGGTTTGGATCGGAGTCGCGGCACGTGGGTGCTCAGGGTGAACAGATTCAAAAAAACAAAAGGGATATGCCTCAAGGTTTTTCCTGAAGGTTTGATCTTTCTCCAGAAGAATAATTTTTGCCCTAACCGGAATACGCCCATAAAAAAATCGTATATTTTTTTGTGCGGTAGGACCATCCGAAACCCGAAGCGCATCGGCAGGGGTAATCCCCGTTTATTCGCCAGCCAGTTCCGGGCCGATTGGATCACCTTGCCCGTATCGACCAGGGAAGGACAGTTTTCCCGACAGCGCAGACACAGGAGACAGCAATCAACGATTTTGGTCAGGTGTCGGCTAACGGTTAGATCGTTCTCGAGCGCGGCTTTGATCAGGGCCAGCCGACCGCGGGCGACCAGGGATTCGTTCGAGAGGTCTTTGAATATCGGGCAGACCGCCCGGCAGGCCCCGCAGCGGGCGCATTTATCTAATTCGCTCAACAGTTTTTTTTTAATTGTACTCATCGCAATCTTTTCGAGGTCTTGAGGTAAACGATTGATTTGCCTTCGCCCGAATACCCCGTGACTTGCCACGGGGATGTCCGCCATCAGCCGAAGGACTGATCCGTCCTCTGGCGGAAAGGACGGATCCGCCTCTGGCGGACACGACCCATGACGCGTTTAGAATATCTTTCCCGGATTCATGATATCTTTCGGGTCGAATAATTTTTTTATTTCCTTCATTAACTTCAGTTCTGTCGGCGGTATTTCCATTTCCAGATAATGTGCTTTAGTCAGGCCGATCCCGTGCTCGCCGCTCAAAGTGCCTTTAAGTTTCATGGTTGAGGCGAAAAGTTCTTTAATCGCTCCGGGCAGTTTGTTTTCCTGCTCGCTGGTGGAAACAAGAAAATTCACGTGCAGGTTGCCGTCACCGGCGTGTCCGAAAGAGGCCATGGGGATATTATAAGTAGATTCGATCCGGCGGATCGATTCGAGCATCGGGACTAGTTGAGTCCGGGGCAAACTGATATCTTCACTGATTTTTTTGGCGGTGATGGAATAGAGGGCGGGCGAAATGATTTTTCGGATGGACCAGAGATACTGCGCTTCAGCTTCGTCTTTGGCTCGCATCGTTTTGATCGTATCCGCTTTTTCCAGATAAGCAACGATCTTTTTCGCCTGGCTGGTTACTTCCGAAGGTTCCCCGTCCACTTCGATCAGCAGGAGGGAACGTGTCCCGGTTGGTAATTTAAATTCTTGCGAATAATTTTGCACGGCCTTGATCGATGATTCGTCCATGAACTCCAGCGCCCGGGGCAGAATACCTAACTCCATAATTTTGGTCGTGACGTTTAGGGCTTTGGCCGGGTCATCAAAAAAAGACAGGATCGTCTCGATCTTTTGCGGTTTCGGGATCAGGCGGAGCGTAATTCGGGTAAAGATACCCAGCGTGCCTTCCGAGCCGACAAAAAGGCGCGTCAGGTCATAACCGGTGACGCTTTTCAGAGTGTGACTGCCGGTATGGATGATCTCTCCGTTCGGCAGGACAACTTCCAATCCCATGACATAATCGCGGGTAACTCCGTATTTGATACAGCGCAATCCACCGGCGCATTCAGCCACATTTCCGCCGATCGTACAGAATTCAGCGCTGGCCGGGTCCGGCGGGTAAAAAAGTCCCCGGGCTTCCAGTTTTTTCTGGAGGTCAGACGCGACTACTCCGGGCTCAACCACGGCCATCAGGTCTTCCTGGCTGATACTTATGATCCGGTCCATCCGGGCCAGATCGACCACGATACCGCCTTTCACCGGGACTGAGCCGCCGGTCAGTCCGCTCCCGGCCCCGCGCGGGACCATCGGAATATTATGCTCGGAAGCTAATTTCAAAAGGGCTGAGATTTCTTCAGCGGTCCCGGGTTTGATCACCAGGTCCGGTTCGGCCGACTGACGGGAAGCGTCGTAAGAATGCGTTAACCGGTCTTCCGGCGTTTCCAGCACGTTCTCATTTCCGAGGATCTTCTTTATTTCTTTGATGACTTCTTTTTTAATCATTTGACTATTCCATTATTCCAAGAAGGTCGTAGCTGCGGGGCTTGACCCCGCTTCGAAGCGACCGTAAGGGTCGCAGCTACTTCTTGAGTACCCGCATCATCTGCTTATGGATGTAACCATTACTTGCCAGACTGCCGTTTGTTTGTTTTCCCTCGTATTTTTTTCTGTTATTTGTTTTCGGCAGGTCAAGGATATATTTTTTTCCGTTCCAATGGGTCAATTTCCCGCCCGCCTCTTCCAGGATCACCTGGGCCGCGGCCACATCCCAGATATGGAGATCCCGTTCCCAGAACCCATCGAACCGGCCGGCGGCCAGGTAGCACAGGTCCAAAGCAGCTGACCCGGCCCGACGCAGGGCCTGGGCCGAAAGACAGAATTTTTTGAAGTAAACAAATGTTCTCCCCGGGTTGGTTTTCAGGTCATAGGAAAAACCTGTCGCCAGGAAACTCCGGACCAGTTTTTTTACCCGGGAAATGCGCAGGCGCCGACCGTTCAGGAATGAACCGCCATTTTTAGTTCCGTAGAACAGTTCATCCAGATTCGGATTATAAACTACGCCCATTATGGGCTCGTTGCCTTTTAACAGGGCGATGGAGACCGCGTAACAGGGGTATTGATGGGCGTAATTGGTCGTCCCGTCCAGCGGATCCAACACCCATTTGAACTCCGCGTGCGAACTTTTTTGGTTAAGCGAACCGGCGCTCTCTTCGGAGATGATCGTGTGGTCGGGGTAACGAGATCTTATTTTTTTTATCAGAAATTTTTCCGTTAACCGGTCCGCTTCGGTTACCAAGTCGGTCGAGCTTTCCTTAAAAGCCACGATCCGATTCTTTTTTTGGATAATTCGGTGGAGATTTTTACCCGCTTGTCGGGCAATGGTTTGAGCGAATTTCAGATAGGGACGAAGAGAATTATTTTGCATCATCAACGTGATTCTACTATTTTTTAAACTCATGTCAATTTTTAAATTTTTCTTGTCAAAGCGGGAAAAAGTGATAATATAATTAAACTTTTAACACGAATATCATTAATAAAAGAATCGGTTGCGGGTTGGGTTTCGGTTGAGTACCTGTCGGCAGGTAGGTCGGTTTGGCAAAAGGGTTTCGTTTGGACGATTCCCCAACCGAAACCGATGGACGCTACGCAACCGCAAACGAAACCTAAGCCCATAATTTTAGACGAGGTATATCATGATTAACGTTGCTGTCATCGGAGCGGGCGCCTGGGGAAAAAACCATATTCGTAATTTCAGTCAACTGCCGGACGCGAATTTTTCCATTTGTTGCGACCAGGATGATAAACGACTGAAATACGTCAAGGACACCTACCCGAATTTGCAAGTGACCAGGAACGCCGACGACATTTTCAAGGACCCGAAAATCGACGCGGTGGTCATTTGCTCTTCAGCCGTTAGTCATTATCCGTTGGCCAAAGCGGCGCTGGATGCGGATAAACACGTCTTCGTGGAAAAACCGCTGACCTTAAAAGTAAGCGACGCGGAGGACCTGGTTAAGTTGGCCAAGAAAAAGAAAAAGGTTTTGATGGTCGGCCATCTGTTGATTTTTCACTCGGCGGTGGCGAAAATGAAAGAACTGATCGATAAAAAAGAGATCGGGGACCTGTATTACATTTATTGTCAGCGAGTGAACCTGGGCAAGATTCGTCAGGACGAGAACGCGCTCTGGTCGTTCGCTCCCCATGATCTTTCGGTTATCCTTCATCTGCTGGGTGAGGAACCGGTGAGTGTGACCGCCCGCGGCGAGGACTATCTGCAGAATAAGATCGCCGATGTGGTTTTCGTTAACTTGGAGTTCCCGAACAAAAAAATGGCCCACGTACATCTGAGTTGGTTGGATCCCCACAAGGAACGGAAATTAACCGTGGTTGGTTCAAAGAAGATGGTGGTTTTTGACGATATGGAGGCCGCGGACAAGATTAAGATTTATGACAAGGGTGTGGAAAAGGTGCCGGGTTACGAGACCTACGCGGAATACCTGAGTTTGCGGTTCGGGGACCTGTTAATCCCGGCCTTGAAAATGGTTGAGCCGTTAAAGACCGAATGTCAGCATTTCCTTGATTGTATTAAGGATGGTAAAACCCCGTTAACCGACGGCGAAGCCGGATTGCAGGTGGTGAAGATACTGAACGCGGCGCAGAAGTCGTTGGATCAGGGAGGGGTACCGGTAAGAGTCTGAATTTCAAAATGAAAATTTAAAGGTAAAAAAATGTCTAATATTATTGATTCTTCGTCGGTGATCGGGAAAGATACGAAACTGGGCGAAATGATCATCATTGAGGGTAACGTGAAGATCGGAAAAGGTTGCCAGATCGGTCATCAGGTGATTATTCGCGAGGGGAGTATTATCGGAGATAATGTCCGGATCGATGAGCATACGGTAATCGGTAAGCGTCCGATGAAAGCGGCTCTTTCGGCAATCGGTGGTTCGACCGAGGCTTTACCTCCGGTGGAGATCGGGCAGAAAGCGATTGTCGGGGCGAGTGTAATTATTTATGCCGGGGCCAAGATCGGGCCTTACGTGTTGGTGGCTGACATGGCTACGGTCCGGGAAGACGTAACTATTGGTGATTACACGATCATCGGTCGCGGGGCGACGATTGAAAATAAAACTTCGGTCGGGGTCAAATGCAAGATCGAGACTGAGGCTTACATTTGCGCTTTATCCAGTATTGGGGACAATTGTTTTGTGGCGCCAGAAGTTACTTTTACTAATGATAATTTTCTGGCCCGGACTAAGGAGCGTTTTAAGTATCATAAGGGTGTCACCATGCTCAAAGGGGCCCGGGTGGGCGCGAACGCGACCATTATGCCGGGGGTGACCATCGGTGAGGACGGTTTAGTCGGGGCCGGCTCGATCGTGAACAAAGACGTACCGGCGCGTAAGGTGGTGGTAGGCGTTCCGGCCCGGGTGATCAAGAACGTTCCGCCTGAACAATTACTGGAAAATCAGTAAGCCCGCTGGGTTGCCGGGTTAAGTTCGGGAAAATCAGCGGTTATTCCTTCCCCAGTCGGTTTCCGGGGCCGTTCCGGACCCTCCAAAAAATTCCGCTATTTTTTTATTTTTTTCTTGACTTCTTGGGAACCCTATGATTAAATTACGGGTTTCTATATTTATGATAAATTAAGAATACAGAGGAGGGGGAAACTATGCCAACCGTAGTCGAATTAACCGAAAGTATTAAAGGTTTAAAAGACGAAGAACGTAATGAGTTATTATTGGGAGTCATCAGCCAATCCAGCGTATTATGGTTGAAAGACTTCGTGAAAGCTTTCGAAGAAAAATTTGAAGTGACCGCAGCGATGCCCATGATGGCCGTCGGAGCGGCCGGAGCCGGTGGTGAAGCCGCGCCTGCCCAGGAAGAGAAGACAACCTTCGACGTCGTCCTTAAAGAGATCGGCGCTAATAAAATTCAGGTCATTAAAGTGGTTCGTGTCGTGACCAGTCTCGGTTTGAAAGAAGCCAAGGCTTTGGTTGACGGTGCTCCCCAACCAGTAAAAACAGGCCTTCCTAAAGAAGAAGCGGAAAAGATCAAAAAAGACTTGGAAGCGTCCGGCGCCAAAATTGAGATTAAGTAACCGGACAGACCCTTGACTCTACCTGAGCCGCAAGCGACAGGTTAATCAATGCCTTTACCCCGTTAGAGATGGTTAAAATTTCTAACGAAAATATTTAGACATAGGAAATACAAAAACCGCCCTTAGAGAATATCCCAAACAACGGTCGTTCCGAATGGACGACCTATCTCTAACGGGGTTTACGATTAAAGATGGTTCTATCTGTATCTATTATGCGTGGTGACCAACCGGTCCGTGACCCGGTTTTCTCGGCTGGATTAACCGCTGGCCGGGGTTTTGGCTATCAACGTCTTCCTCTGACGCAAATAATCAACTTGGTTTCCGAACCCAAAGTATCTTCTACTCAGCCGAAATATTAATTTATTGCCCGGTGTAGTAAAAGGAGAGTAAATGGAAGTAAGGAATTACCGTAAGTCCAAAGCTGTTTTTTCCGTTCCCAACCTGGTTCGTATCCAACATGACGCTTATGAACGTTTTTTACAAAGATTAGTTCATCATACCCGCCGCAAAAGTATTGGCCTGGAATCATTATTCCGGGAAATATTCCCGGTTAAGTCCTATGACGGGTCACTTTCTATTGATTATCTCTGGTATGAGATTGGCCAGCCCCGTTATACGGAAGAAGAATGCCGGGCGCTAAAGATCACTTACGGCGCCTCCCTTAAAGCCAGGCTTCGTTTAAATAAACCCGAACCGGTCGAAGAGGACGTTTATCTGGGCGAAGTGCCGCTTATGATTGGTGGTGGGGAGTTTATTGTTAACGGCGTTGAACGGGTGATCGTTAACCAGTTGCATCGTTCTCCGGGGATCGACTTTACCGAATCCAAGGTGGGCGATCGAAAATTGCACTCCGCCTGGATCATTCCGGAACGTGGTAGTTGGATCGAGATTGCTACCGGGAAAAAGGAGAACTTGACGATCAAAATCGATCAGGGCGGTAAGATCCCGCTGACCACTTTCATACGGGCCATGGATGAAAAATTATCCACCACCGCTCAAATTCTCCGAGTCTTCTACAAAACTGAAAAAATTAAAATTACCCGCCATATGAATCAGTCCGTGCTGAATGGGAAATATATAGTTGATGATATTAAAGATCCCAATAGCAAGAAAGTGGTTTTAGAAGGTGGACAGAAAGTCTCTGAAAGTACTGCTAAGTTCATTATTGAGAGCTTAAAAGAGATCGAAGTGCTGAGCGAGCCGGATGATTGGCTGCTCTTGAACACGTTGACCGAAGATACCAGCCATTCGCACGAAGAATCAGTTTTAAAGATCTACGCTCGTCTGAGACCGGGGATGCCGCTTCAACTGGAGCAGGCCAAAACTGTTTTCCGGGAACGGTTTTTTGATAAACAGCGTTACCAGATGGGCCGGGTTGGTCGATTCAAACTTAACCGCAAGTTCGGGCTGGAGATTCCGGAAAGCGAACAGACCTTGCTGCCCGGCGACGTGATCAACGCCGTTAAATATATCATTAATTTACGTAAAGGGATCGGCGAAACGGATGATATTGATCATCTGGGTAACCGTCGGGTGAGGACGATCGATGAATTGATCCTGGAGGAGATCCGGCGCGGGTTCCTCAGTTTAAAACGGATCATTACGGAACGGTTGAATCTCGGGTCTAGTAACCTGGCTGTCATGACGCCGCGAACCTTGATCAATTCGAAACCGGTTTCCGCGGCGATCAATTATTTCTTTGAACAGGGTGAATTATCTCAGGTCGCCTCCCAGACTAATCCGCTGGATCAGTTGACGCACGAAAGACGTTTAAGCGCGCTCGGGCCGGGCGGGCTGAACCGGAAGCGGGCCGGGTTTGAAGTGCGTGATGTTCATACTTCTCATTACGGCCGGATCTGTCCGATAGAAACGCCCGAAGGCGTAAACATCGGTTTGATTGCCTCTTTGACTATCTTCAGCGCCTTGGATAAATACGGGTTCCTGGTTACCCCTTATTATCCGGTCAAGAAAGGCCGGGTGCAGGAGCAACTTATTTATCTGCGGGCTGATCAGGAAAAGGATAAAGTGATCGCCCCGGCCGATGCCCGGGATGTGACCGGCCGGATAGCGAAAGATAAGGTTCTGTCCCGGTATAACGGTGAGTTCCAGTTTGTTACTCCGGAAAAGATTGACTACATTGATGTTTCTCCGAACCAGATGGTTGGTCTTTCAGCCGGTTTGATCCCATTTCTGGAACATGACGATGCGAACCGGGCTCTGATGGGTTCTAATATGCAGCGCCAGGCCGTACCGTTGCTTAATACCGAACCAGCTCTGGTTGTGACTGGTCTGGAAAAACACGCCGCCGCTAATTCCTCCATGGTGGTAACGGCTGTCAAAGAGGGCGTGGTTAACCGGGTGACGGCCGATCAGATCATTATCGGTACTGAAACCAACGGCGCGACGAAGATCAATACATATAATCTGCGGAAATTTGTCGGTTTGAACGAACGAACTTGCCTGAACCAGAAACCGATCGTTGAGATTGGGCAACGGGTCAGACGTAATCAGGTCATTGCCGATGGAGCGGGCACTGCTCAGGGCGAGCTGGCCCTCGGTCGGAACGTGCTGGTTGCCTTTATGCTTTGGGAAGGGTACAACTTCGAAGACGCCATTATCGTCAGCGAAAGATTACTAAAGGATGATGTTTTTACTTCCCTGCATATCGAAGATTTTGAAGTCGAGGCCCGGGAAACCAAACTGGGACAGGAAGAATTTACCCGGGATATTCCCAATGTTTCCGAAAAAGCATTGAAGAACCTTGATGAAAACGGGATTATTCTGGTCGGGACAAAAATCAAGCCGGGAGATATTCTGGTTGGTAAGATCACGCCGAAAAGTAAAAGCGAATTGACACCGGAAGAAAAATTATTGCACGCTATTTTCGGTAAAGCCGGTGAAGATGTGAAGAATGAATCATTGGAAGTGCCGCCCGGCGTGGATGGGATCGTGATCGATACCCAGCGTTTCACCCGAAAAGTGTTGAAGAGTGAAAAAGAGAAAAAACTTTCCAATAAAAAGATGAAAAAGATCGATCGGGATATTAACGTCCGGTTGACCGCTTTGCTGGAAGAAGGGATTCGCAGTATCGAACGGATCGTCCGAAAGCGGTTAGTGGCCCGACCGATCGCTTACGGTCCGCGCGGCAGCATCAAAAGTATCGAACAGCTTAAGGGGAAATTAAATATCGAGCAGTTCGAGTTTGAAAGCCGGAAGGATAAAGATGTGGCAATCGCCCATATCAAAGAGCTGGTGGCCGAAGCGGAAAAGTTAGAAAACGAACGGGAGTTAAAGATCAATCGTTTGATGCGGGGTGATGATCTACCCACCGGCGTGTTGGAGATGGTTAAGGTCACGATCGCTAGTAAGCGCCGTTTATCGGTGGGTGATAAAATCGCCGGTCGTCACGGGAACAAAGGCGTGATCGCGAAAATTTTACCGCTTGAAGATATGCCTTTTATGAGTGACGGGACGCACGTTGACATAATTCTTAATCCGTTGGGCGTGCCTTCCCGGATGAACGTTGGCCAGCTTCTGGAGACCCATTTGGGTTGGTCGGCGAAAAAGTTGAATTTCCAGGCGCTGACACCGGTTTTTAACGGCGCCACGGAAGCAGAGATTACCGATACGCTGAAGGAAGCCGGCCTGGCGATGGATGGGAAAGTCACTCTGTTTGATGGCCGGACCGGTAAACCATTTGATGAACGGATCATGATCGGGTACGCTTACATTATGAAGTTGCATCATTTGGTTGATGATAAGATTCACGCCCGGGCGACGGGTCCTTATTCTTTGATTACCCAACAGCCGTTGGGCGGTAAAGCCCGTTACGGCGGCCAACGTTTTGGGGAAATGGAAGTTTGGGCTCTCGAAGCCTACGGCGCCTCCAATACCCTGCAGGAGATGTTAACCGTGAAAAGCGATGATGTTGATGGCCGAACCAAGATATATGAATCCATGATCAAGGGAGACAATTTACTGGAACCGAGCACCCCAGTCTCCTTTGAAGTTTTAAATAATGAAATCAAAGGCCTCTGCTTGAATTTAAAACTGGAAAAAGAAAAAAAGATTATCGATTAATAAAATTATGCGTAGCTGATTTACCTCGCACCTTTATCGGATTCAGGATGAATATATCAAAGGTGCGGGGCTCATTGAAGGAGAGACTGAATGGTAGATTTTTCTTCTGATAGGGTCAATGAATTTTCCGCTGTTTCCATCAAAGTTGCTTCGCCGGAAGAGATCAAGTCCTGGTCTTACGGTGAGGTCAAGAAACCGGAGACGATTAATTACCGGACTTACCGGGCCGAGAAAGACGGTCTTTTTTGCGAACGGATCTTTGGTCCGGAAAAGGACTGGGAGTGTTTTTGCGGCAAATACAAAGGGATAAAATACAAAGGAATCATTTGCGATCGATGCGGCGTGGAGATCACTCTTTCCCGGGTCCGGCGGAAACGCATGGCCCATATCAACATGGCCGCGCCGGTGACCCATATCTGGTTTTTTAAGACCATTCCGTCGCCCATCGGGACTTTGCTTAATATAAAGACTTCTGCCCTGGAACGGGTGATTTTTTATCAGGATTATGTCGTTACCCAGGTCAAGAGCAAAAAGTGTACTTTACAGGTGGGGCAGGTCTTGAACGAAGAGCGTCTCAATGAGTATAACAAGCGTTACAAAGACGATTTTAAGGTAGAGATTGGCGCCAGGGCGGTCAAAATACTTTTGCAGGACCTTGACTTAAAAGATCTGGCAAAAAAATTAAAGAAAGCTTTGAAAGAAACTGCTTCGGCCCAGAAACAAAAAGATATCATTAAACGGCTTCGGCTGGTGGAAGTTTTCCTCAATTCCGGGAACAAGCCGGAGTGGATGGTGCTGGAGACGGTCCCGGTGATCCCGCCGGACTTGCGACCGTTGGTTCTGCTGGAAAGCGGTAATTTTGCCAGTTCTGACTTGAATGATCTTTATCGACGTTTGATCAACCGGAATAATCGTTTAAAAAAACTGATGGAGTTAAACGCTCCGGAAGTGATCATCCGGAATGAAAAGCGGATGTTACAGCAATCCGTCGACGCGTTGTTTGATAATGAACGTTGCCGTCGGCAGGTGCTGGGTGCTAACGGCCGGGCCCTGAAATCATTGACCGATATGATCAAAGGGAAACAGGGCCGGTTTCGGGAAAATCTGCTGGGGAAACGCGTTGATTATTCCGCCCGTTCGGTTATTGTGGTCGGGCCGGATTTGACGCTGAATCAGTGCGGGTTACCTAAACGTATTGCTCTGGAACTCTACCAGCCTTTTATTATTCGCCGGCTGAAAGAACTGGGCCGGGCCGACACCATTAAGAGCGCCAAGAAAATGCTGGAACGACGCGACGAAGGCGTCTGGGATGTGCTCGATGAAGTTATTAAAGATCATCCGGTTCTTTTGAACCGCGCGCCGACCTTGCACCGGATGGGGGTCCAGGCTTTTGAACCGATCCTGGTCGAAGGGAACGCGATCTCAATTCACCCGCTGGTCTGTCCGGCGTTTAACGCTGATTTTGACGGTGACCAGATGGCCGTTCATTTGCCGCTTTCCTGGGAAGCCCTGGTGGAAACGCGCATGCTCATGATGTCTACCCAGAATATCTTCTCTCCGGCGCACGGCAGTCCGAGTATTTCGCCGACCCAGGATATTGTTTTAGGCATTAACTACCTGACCCTGGAACGTCCGGAACAAACCCAGGAACACGAAAATAAAAAGCAAGGCAAAAGTAAAGACGATTGGTGGAAAAAGCTTCAGGGTTACTATTCCAGCCCGGAAGAGGCTTTGCTGGCGTACGATAATAAGAAGGTAAAGTTAAACGGTTTAATTCCGGTTAAATTTGAGTCGGATGTTAAAGTTCTTAAAAAGAACGGTCAGCCGGACGAACCTAAATCCCCTAATAGTACTGTTTATAATACTACCGTGGGTCGTTTGATATTTAATCAGGTTATTCCGGACAATCTGGGTTTTTATAACTTTGAGGTCACCAAAAAGGATGCCAGCCGAATCGTTAATAATTGTTACAAACAGAATGGGCGGGAAGCGACTGTTGAATTATTGGATGATATTAAAAAACTAGGTTTTAAAGCAGCGACGCTTTCCGGTCTGTCGATTTGCAAAGATGATTTACGGATACCGCCGGAAAAACCAAAGATCATCAAAGAAACCGAACTGGAAATAGTCAAGATCGAGCAGAATTATCGCCAGGGGGTGATCACGGACGGCGAGCGTTATAACCAGATTATCGATTGCTGGACTTCGGCTCGGGAAAAAGTGGCTGAAGTTATGATCAATGGCTTTAAGAACGATGTTCGGGATGGTCAGCCTTATCTTAACCCGATCAATTTAATGGTTTTTTCCGGTGCTCGGGGCAGTATTGACCAGGTTCGGCAGTTAGCCGGGATGCGTGGTTTAATGGCCAAACCGTCCGGTGAGATCATTGAAACGCCGATTAAAGCTAATTTCCGGGAAGGGTTAAGCGTGCTGGAATATTTCAGTTCCACTCACGGCGCGCGTAAAGGATTGGCCGATACAGCGCTGAAAACGGCCGACGCCGGTTACCTGACTCGGAAACTGGTCGATGTCACTCAGAACATGTTCATAACGATAGATGATTGCGGTACTCTGAACGGCGTAACCAAAGGAATTATTTACAAGGGTGAAAAAATCGACATTTCCTTGAGTGAAAGTATTTTTGGTCGGGTGGCTCGCGATAATATCGTGGATATTGTTACCGATGAGATTGTGGTGAAAGAAAATGAGTTGATTACCGAGGAAATTTCCAAGCGGATAGAAAATTTAGGTTTACCCAAAGTCCGTGTTCGGTCGACTTTGACTTGTGAGTCGCCTTTTGGCCTCTGCGCTAAATGCTACGGGATGGATCTTTCCACCGGTAAATTAGTGGAAGAAGGATTAGCGGTCGGTATTATTGCCGCCCAATCCATTGGGGAACCGGGAACACAGTTAACCATGAGAACTTTCCATATCGGTGGAACAGCGTCGCGAACGATCGAAGAATCCCGGATTGTCGTCAAGAGTGCCGGGGTGGTTAAGTTTAATAATATTAAAGCCGCCGTGACTAAAAAAGGTGAAACCGTAGTGGTCAATCGGAACGGTGAACTGATAGTCTTGGATGATAAGAATCGGGAATTGGAACAGTATGTGGTTCCGTCCGGTTCGATTCTGATGGTCAAGGAAGGGAAACCGGTCAAGGCCGGGACGGTCCTGGTTACTTGGGATCCCCATAATATTCCTATTTTGGCCGAAAAAGGCGGTAAGGTTCGCTACGAAGACATCATTAAAAATGTGACCATGAAAGAAGAGGTGGAGTTGCGGAGTGGGATCAAACGGAAAGTTATCATTGAGCACAAAGGTGACCTGCATCCGCAGGTCGTGATTGAAGATGATAAAGGGACGATTCTGGGGGTCTACGCCGTTCCGGAAAAAGCGCATTTAGAAGTTAATGAAGGTAATAAGATCGATTCAGGTACCTTGCTGGCCAAGATGCCCCGCGAATTGCTCGGTACTCAGGACATCACCGGTGGTCTGCCGCGGGTGACTGAATTAGTCGAAGCCCGGCAGCCGAAAGATCCGGCCATTGTGGCTGAGATTGACGGGATTGTTGCTCTGGGTGAAAAGAAAAGCGGTAAACGAATAATCATTATCCGTAATGAAGAAAGCGGTATGGAACGCGAACATTTTGTTCCGCAAGGCAAGCATTTAAGAGTCCATCGTGGCGATCGGGTTAAGGCCGGGGAACCGTTGGTTGACGGCCCGCGCGTCCCTCACGATATTTTGCGAATCAGTGGTATCGAAGCCGTACAGAGTTATCTTCTTCAGGAGGTCCAGAATGTCTACCGTTCTCAGAGTGTTACCATCAATGACAAGCATATTGAGATCATTGTCGGGCAAATGCTGAGGAAAGTCAAGGTGCAGACTTCAGGTGATACGGATCTGTTGCCGGGCAGTATCGTTGATAAATTTAAATTCCAGGAAGCCAACCAGAAAATGATCAAGAAGGGTTCCAAACCGGCGACGGCTAAGCCCTTGTTGATGGGTATTACCAAAGCCAGTCTGCAGTCAGAAAGCTTTATCGCCGCGGCTTCTTTCCAGGAAACGACCCGCGTTTTGACTGAAGCCGCTTTGGCCGGTCGACGTGATCCTTTACGTGGCATTAAAGAGAATGTCATTCTGGGTCATATTGTTCCCTGCGGGACGGGTTTCCCGAAGCGACGTTTGATGAAGCTGGAAAAACCGGCTGAACCGTCAATTCTGGGAGACAGCGTGTCCGAATCAGAAGATTCCTCCGAACAGAGACTGGCCGTCTAGCTTACCGGTTGGTCTCAGCGAAGATTTCAGGCGGAGCCAAAACTGGTGACAGCGGCGTCAACCGTATCAAAGATTTCAAAAATCTCTTCCAGTTTTAACAAATCAAAAGTATTCTTGATCTGTTTAGAAAGATTGGCCAGTTTGACTTTATGTTTAACGGTTAAGGCGACCAGAGCTGAAGCGCCTTGACTCCCGATATAATGCAATTCACCCAGATCGATCACGATATTTTTGCCGTCCGAACCGATATTTTCGCTGATCTGATCCTGGAAATCAGAGCTTTCTTTTCCGATAAACCGACCGTGTAATTTAATAACGTAGACTTTATCCTGTTGAGCAAAATCAAGTGTCAGATTCATGTTTTTTCTCCCTTATCTTTTTTTTTCGGGCCCAGGTTGAACCCGATTGACTTTTTTTAATTCTTCTTTATGAGTTTTGCTCCAAACCCGATCGCGTATTTCGATCAATTGGTCGGCCGGGGCGCTTTCAATGATTAATACATCGAGTTCTTTTTTTTCAATCAGCACGAAATCTTCTTCGGTTGACCATATTTTACGGGTCGTGCCCGGTTTCGCTTTGAACCAATCATCACTGGCCAGTTCGACTGCCTGAGGATATTTCTTTTTAATTAATTTCAGGTAAGCCCGGGTGAATTCCCGGGTATCCTTGAGAGAGTCCCAGGTGGTCAGCCAGAGCATCAGGACCTGTCCGGTAGTTTTGTTTTCCCAAACTGCGAATTGATCTCCGTCCCAGCCGCTGGCCAGCCGGTCAGTCTGACGGTTCGGCATAAATTCTTTGAAAATAATTTTGGTATTTAATTCACCTATGACGTTTTTCAATAATAATTCCCACTCTTTTTCTTCCAGGATATCGGTTAGGTCCGGCAGGGTGATCCGGATGGGGTAATCACGTTTTTCATCCAGGTATTTCTGGGGGTGCATGATCTGTTCGGTGGAAGCCGGGAGGTCCTGATAAAGATTCGTGACCCCGTCCCAGCCTTTGGCCGCTTTTACTTTCTGGATAAAATTTAATCCCTGAGCGTAAGGGAAAAGTAATCCTTCCTGAATGTAGAGAGGGGCCCGGGCCATTAAAGTTTCGTTCCGGGTGGTCGGTTCGCTAAACGCGCCTGCCTGCCTGCCCGTCCCTGCGGGTGCCATTAAACTGGAAATATCCGGGTATAACGTTAGGTCGCGATCAATTTTTTTGAATAAATGATCATACATAATAAAGCTTGCTTCGCCCTCCACGACTGATTTGACGGCGGTGGCCAGATCATCATTGTCCGGATCATCCAACGGTAGGGTAAGCAGGTCAAAATTTTGATCCTGTAAGGCGTGAGTTAACTCATGGATGACAGCCAATTTGCTCCAGGAAACCCCGAAATATTCTTGAAACTCTTCGTCTATCAGGTTGCCGGTGATTGAGCTGGTATTTTCGACCAAATAAAGTTCTTTCGCAATCGGATCGTAAAAACCGGCGATTTGTTCAGTTAAGAGGTCGATCATGAATTTTTCCAGGTTCAAGTCGGCCGGGATTAACCCGAATTTAACCAGAGCTTTTTTTATTTTAAGTAATTCTTTTTGGGCGAGGTCTTCTTTATAGCTTTCCAGTATCTTTTTCCGGAGTTCCTGGCTGTTTGTGACGCCGACCCGGACATGTTTTTTGAAAGGTAGACCTCGTCGTTGGCTGATCAATTTTTCCAGGGCCGGTACTTCTTGGAAGATCGGTTTTACTTGTCTAACTTTGTTGGCCGGTCGGTCGTCAGACGAGTCCGACGTGGCCGTTTCTTCTTCCGTGGCCGGTTCGGTGTCAGTTATCGGTGGTTTGACCGGCGGCGGTGTTTCTAATATTGTCTTTCCGGTCCGGAACTCATTTGGATTAGCGATACCCAGTGGGGCCATCAGTCCTAATAGGGCTAATAAGACAACGGTAAAAAAAAGTAAACCGGCTTGCCTCCCCGATGAATATCGGGGGGCTTGTTTCCCGCCCTTTGGGCGAGCCTCGCCATTCGGCGGGAGGTTCGTCCCGGATGGGGTCGGGGTTGAAGCTCTGGCAAAGCGGTTTGAATAAGGATTATTTTCTGTTGACATGGTGATATTAGTCTATCTAAATCCAGTATCTTTTCAATAAAAACCTTGGTTAATTATCAAGTTTCCTCTCGAAAATCACGATAATATAGATGAGAGAAATCAATCGCATATCTAACCTGAATTACGAGGGGAGGGGACGATGAAAAAGAGAGATTGTTTCGATATTGATGGCTGTTATCATGGAAAGAGGGGCATAACCACTCACCGGCGTCACAAAATCAACCCTGTCAAAAGCAATTCCGGTACTTCTCGCAGTGTCTTAAGTTGTAACGGGCCCGCGGTCGCTTTCGCGGCCGTTCAATTCCTGAAAGACTTTATTTACGTTGCTCAAATTAGAAAGCAACGGGTACAGGCGATCAAGGCCTTGGTTCAAGCCGGCCGTTATGAAACTGACGAGAAGGTCGAAGTCAGCGCGGCCCGGATTTTGGCCGCATTAAAACATGGGTGAAATTCAGCCCTCTCAGCCGGTTAAACTTTTTATCGGAATGATTTCCGGTCGAGTTGATTATTTACCCGAAATAATGACGGATGTTCCCAGTGATGTTGAACGAGCGCTGGCTGATCGCTTCGGACCGATTGATACCCGCAGTCCGGTATTTGATTTTGACGCGACCAGCTATTAT
>DAOWBV010000034.1 GCA_030633885.1 Planctomycetota bacterium | reverse complement strand
GGGTCCCTGCCGGGCGGCGGCGCGGAAGTTTTTTCTGACCGGGTCCGTCAAAAATTATGCCCGGATAAATTACCACCCGCTGAATGGCTGAACATCATGCGCCAGGCCCACCAGCTCGGCTTACGTTCCAACGCTACCATGCTTTACGGTCATCTGGAAACTTACGAAGAACGGATCGAGCATTTGATCAAACTCCGGGAACTGCAGGATGAAACCAATGGGTTCATGGCCTTTATTCCCCTCCCCTTTCATCCGGCCAATACGCCTTTAATTAATTCTGATAACGGAAAAAATCTGACCCGGACTTCCGCCATTGATGATCTGAAAACTATGGCTATCAGCCGGTTAATGCTGGATAATTTTGACCATTTGAAATCATTCTGGATCATGCTGGGAGTAAAACTGGCCCAGGTTTCCCTGAATTTCGGCGCCGATGACCTGGATGGTACGGTCGTTGAAGAAAAAATCACCCACTCAGCCGGAGCGACCACTCCGGAATCATTGACGCAAGATGAATTAATCAATCTGATCAAAGAAAGCGGCTGGGAACCGGTAGAACGGGATACATTGTATCAGGTGATCGGTGACCGGTAATCCCTATGGAGTGCAGTAACTGTGTTACTGCTAATATTAAGATAACAACTATGATTCCAAAAGAAACATATAAAACTTACAAGAACAATCCGCCCCACTTATTCAGACCAAACGCAAAATATATGATCACCGGGGCAACTTATCAAAAATTACCGTTGCTCAGGATACCGGCAGCAAAAAAATATTTCCTGGAAGTTCTTTTCAAAGGATGTGAAAAATACAAATGGACACTTGAGGATTGGGTCGTGCTGGACAATCATTATCATATTATGCTTGACGCGCCTGATAACTCCGAAAACTTACCTGGATTTATCAACGGAGTTCATAAGTTTACGGCCCTGTGGATAAAGAAGAATGTTTCAGAAGCACAAAAAGCACAAAAGATATTCTATAATTATTGGGATTCGTGTATTACTTACGAACGCTCTTATTTTACCAGATTAAATTATATTCACTTTAACCCGATTAAACATGGTTATACAAAAGAAGCGGAAAAGTATGAATTTGGAAGTTATCGACAGAAGTTTTTAGTCCGGAAAAAAGAGATGTTAAACCTTCAGAAAAAGTATCCTTGGAATAAGGTTAAGCTAACAGATAGTTTTTAAAAAGAGCAATTATTGCATTGACACAGTCAATGCACTCCAAAATGAGGAGCACCAATGAAGAAGAAAGTACTGATAATGGGCGCCGCGGGCAAGGATTTCCATGTCTTTAACACCTGTTACCGGGATAACCCTGACTATGAGGTAGTTGTTTTTACCGCTACCCAGATACCGCATATTGATGACCGGCGCTATCCGCCCGAGCTGGCCGGTCGACTTTACCCTGATGGCATCCCGATAAAACCGGAACGTTTTTTGGTCAGCTTAATCAAGGAACATAAAATCGACGAAGTTATTTTTGCTTACAGCGATGTTTCCTACGATTATATCGAAACTCATCGCCAAACAGTGCAAAAGACCGGCGCGGCATTCGAATTACCGGACCCGCCGAAAACCATGATCAAGTCAACTAAACCGGTTATCGCCATCTGCGCGGTTCGGACCGGTGCCGGCAAGAGTCAGACCACCCGACGGATCGCTGAAATATTAAGAGCCAAAGGAAAAAAAGTCGCTGTCATCCGCCACCCCATGCCCTACGGTAACCTGACCAAACAGATCGTGGAACGCTTCGAAACGATCGAAGATTTAAAAAAACATAAGTGCACCATTGAAGAAATGGAAGAATATGAACCGCACATCGAAAAAGGATTTATTGTCTTTGCGGGCGTCGATTACGAAAAAATTCTGCGGGCCGCGGAAAAAGAAGCGGATGTCATCCTCTGGGACGGAGGCAATAATGATACCCCGTTCTACAAACCAAATCTTTATATCACCGTGGCTGATCCTCTACGCCCCGGCCATGAATTAAGTTATTATCCCGGCCGGGTAAACTTTGAACTGGCCGACGTTATCCTCATCAACAAGATAGGTTCGGCTAAACCGACTGATGTGGACTCGATTCTCAAAAATATTAAACAATATAATCCGAAAGCGACCATCATCAAAGCCAATTCACCGGTCACGGCGGAAGATCCGGAGATCATCAAAGGTAAAAAGGTCCTGGTGATCGAAGACGGCCCAACCGTTACCCACGGCGAGATGGGTTACGGCGCTGGTTACCTGGCGGCTAAGAAGTACGGCGCCGCCGAGATCGTCGATCCCCGCCCGGCCGCGGTCGGCGAGATCGCCGAAGCCTATCAGAAATATCCCCGGACCAAATTGGTCCTGCCGGCTCTGGGTTACGGAAAAAAACAGATCACCGAGCTGGAAACGGTCATTAATAACACCGATTGTGACCTGGTGGTCATCGGAACCCCGATCGATCTCCGGCGGATCGTCAAGATCGAAAAACCGTCGGTCCGGATCACTTACGACCTGGAAGAAATATCAAAACCGGACCTCAAAACTCTGCTGGAGAAGTTTTAGGCTTATTATGGTTGGGCACTCTTTTCCCGATTGGTGCTACCCGCTCTGGTTGAACTTCGGGATCCCGATGTGATGTTTCTTGGGCTACCTCATCCGGGAAATGCGCTATAAAAATCCCCTCTTGCTGCCTGAAAAGACGCCCGCTCCGCCTCCCGCCTGTGGCGCCGCTCCTGTGAAGCAAGCCTCGCCCTTTTTGGGGCGGGAGGCTCGCCCTTCTGGGCGGAGGCGGAGGTGAGACAGGCCTCTGGCGATAGCGGGGTACTTGAACAACATTGAATGTTGGGGCCTTCTTCAAAAACTATATATGAAATAAACTGGGTCATCGCTAATGAATCAAAAAACTATTGACATTCAAGGTCTTCTTATTATACTAAAGGTCCCAAAGGTCATTAAAAATATTTTTATATAGGGGCAAGAATATGCGTAACACAAAACGGTACTTGTGGATACTTCTTTGCCTGACTGTTTTTCTAAGTATTCTAATAATAAACGTACATGCTCAGGATGATGAGATTTCAAGCGGCTCTTCAGGTTTCACAAACTCAGAAGAAAACAATGAAACGCTGAAGAAAATGCTTTTAGAGGAGTTCCTGAAATCACGCGGAAAACAAGACCTGATCTCTGATCCCGACGCGCTCCAGCGCCTGAGATCGACCAACCTCGGTGCTCCGGCTACTCTCTCAGTCCAGAATCTTAATTCAAATTCCACCACCAAAACCACCACCCGGACGGTTAACAGTATGAAGATGGAAATAATTTCACCCGACCCGATTACTTCCGGTGACAGCATTACAGTGACGATTACCGCCCCGGCCGAGGGAGTTATCGCCGTCCTTCCCTTTTTTGCTTTCACCGTCACCCCGACTGAATATACTATTACCGGGAACAGCCCGGAAGCTCCAGGTGACAATTTTGTCGTTACCGGTATGACCACCAGCGAAAATCACACGAATACCTTTGCAAACGGGATATTTTTCCCACACGGCAGTGAAATAGGCTATCCCTGGCAGAATCTTCCCGGCGGTCTTGAGTCATGTTCTTTTATCACTATGTCGGACAATGTCCCCTGGAAAATGCGCCGTTTTATCTATGCCTTCTGGGGAGATAAAATTACCTGGGTTTTTAGCAATATCCAGATACCCGAACCGGCTGATTATACCTTCTCACTGGTTGTCAACGGGATGTGGTATAACTCAGCTGTGGTCGGCTACGGCTGGCTCGGCATAGCTATGGCTAATATCCCCTATATGGGTGAGAATTACCACGGTACTCCTTATTCTTTTTCCCATACCGTGCCAGGTGTGCCCGCTCTCGCCGCGCCGACAAACCTGGTGGCAACGACAGCATCTTCATCGCAAATAGATATTAGCTGGACAGATAATGCTGATAATGAAGAGGGTTTTAAAATAGAATCTAAGGTAAATTGTTTTGGAGATTTTATTCAGATTGCAACGGTAGATGCTAATATTACTAGTTATTCTGATAGGCGTGCTCTTGCAAGTATAGAGCATTCTTATCGTGTCCGGGCGTATAACGAAGCAGGCGATAGTGATTATTCCAATATTGCCTCAGCAATACCTTCAAAGCCAATGGATGATATTACTTCTGCTCTTAACCAGTCTTATCAGGAAGGAGAGATTAGGAATCAAGGTCTTTATAATTCGTTATTATCTAAATTAGCGTCAGCACAAAATGCTCAAAACACAAATGCGGCACTTGGTCAATTACAGGCATTTTCTAATCATGTTCAAGCGCAAGCTGGTAATGGAATTTCTATTGAGACAAGCCAATCTTTACTTGCTTATAATGATACCTTAATGGCTTATACTAACCAAGAAAAGACTGCTTCCGGGACATCGTTAATAGCCGTGCTTGAACCATTAAACTGGGAAAATGTCAGGATTGAAGCTCTAACAACACCAACACCATATGAACCAGAGGGACCAGGAGATAATCGCGGAGCCACCGGCACGACAACACCTGGTGTATTAAACCTATATTATACGGATGGTGCCGGACAATGTGTTAATATTAGCAGAACTATTAATATCAACAATGTTACCAGAGAAATTTCGTACAATGGAATTCCCGTAACAACGCTCGGGGATATTTTTGGGCAAATCACGGCAAGTTATATCGCGCCGACGGGAGATTATATGTTCTTGCTAATGGACTTTCCCTATTGGCTTAGTATGCTTATTGATCCGGGAATTCTTTTTCAAACTCAATCTGCTATGCCAAGGTTTAATACTGATGAAAATAGAGTAATTAGAATTATACCTGGTGGGCTTCCTATTACCCCACCGACAACAGCTACGGTTGATATATGGTTAAGATCGTTGGGACTTACTCCGACTATAACTTCCCGCCCCGGTGTGATTACACCTACAGCGATAACTCCAACTTACGCTTATAACTGCCATGGATGGACTTTTTCCTGTACTAGGGGATGGTTAAATGACCCAGGAGATATAATAACAGATAATGGTTACACTCCGGTTACCTCTACTAACTGGGTACATGTCGGTGCGTTAGTGATTTATAGAAATATAACAGGAACGGCACTACACACTGCTATTGTGCGTGAAGTTATAAAAGACGGCATTAAATCTACCACGTATTGTAATTATGGGACACCAACCTTACTAGAAAGTAAATGGGGTGAATTGGGGCGGTACAAACATCCTCCTAGAAGAGTCTTAAATATCTATATACCCCTGGGAGGAAGTATTACATATTTCCAACCGCCTAATCGCCAGCCTCCGGTTAACACAGGCGACTCCGGTAAGGACCAACATACTTTAACGAGGGAATAATAATGCGTAATTTTATTATATTATTGCTCGTATCGTTTATTTTAAGCGGAAGTTGTGCGTCTAACTCATCAAAACAACAAGTTGATTTGGATCAGGAACTTATTAAATGTCGCAATCAGGTAAATGAAGTTTTAGATGAGTTAGAAAGAGAACCCAAAAAGTTTATATTACCACCACCGGGATCAAGTCATGTTGACATGGATATAATGAACAACTATTTAGAAGCATCTCGTGTCCTTATAGAAAATAATAAAATCGCTTTACCTCTGATGTTTGAACGATTAAATCTTAAAAGAGCACCTTGGGAAGCATTATTTGTATATAGTGACGTATTTAAGGAAACAAAATCCGCAGAGTCAATTCTTTATATATCTGATTATATAGCCTCGGCAAGTGAAGAAGAAGCAAATATTGATGACGATTCAAGTGGCCAAATATTAACGAGACTAGTATGGGCTGCAGAGGCGATTACATCTCTTAAACTTATAGATGGAAATCGTACTCTATTCGACCAGCGTAAGGATATAGCTGATAAATTGAATCAATGGTATAAAGAGTATAAAAAATCAGCCAACCCGAAATGAAAAAGTCACTAGCACTAGGGTCAGGTCTCGACAGGCTGACCGAGAATTAAGGTTTTAGAAAAAACATGCAAATTATTAAACTTTCAGACCTATATATTGATTTAATCCTTACAAACAAGATTTCTCGGTCACCCTGTCGAAAACGGAAAATAACGTATAATTTTATAACAGAATTTTATGGAGGAACAAATTTATGTCAAAGGTATACCAGGGTGATCTGCAAGGCGAAAAAAAGAAATTCGGTATTGTGGTCAGTCGTTTCAATGAATTGATCACCAAAAAACTTCTGGAAGGCGCTCAGGACCGTTTGATCCGGAGCGGGGTCAAAGAGACTGATATCGACGTAGTCTGGGTTCCCGGTTCGTTTGAGATCCCCATGGCCGCCCAGAAATTAGCCCAGAAAAAAAAATACGACGCCATTATCTGTTTAGGGGCGATCATCCGGGGCGAGACCCAACATTTTGATTATATCGCCGGTGAAGCAGCCAAAGGCATCGCGCAAGTCGCCTTAAACAACGGTATCCCCGTAGAGTTCGGAGTAATTACCAGTGAAACCGTGGAACAGGCCATCGAACGGTCCGGCCTGAAAAAAGGCAACAAAGGCGCCCAAGCCGCGGAAGCCGCCATTGAAATGGCTAATCTGTTCAAGCAGTTATAAAAAATGAAAAAAAGGACGCTGGCCCGCGAGGTCGTCCTCCAGGCTCTTTATCAATTAGAGATCAGGGGTGAAGAAATTCTGCCGGAACTGGACGGATTTCTTAAGGATCAGGTGACTGACCCGACCCTGCTCGAATTCACCACCTCTTTATTTCAGGAAACACGCCAACATCAAACCGATGCGGACCACCTGATCCGGGAAACCGTCCAGAACTGGGAATTTCCCCGATTAGCACTGATCGACAAAAATATCCTCCGGTTGGCCATCACCGAACTGATATACCGGGATGATATTCCGCCAGCCGTTTCCATTAACGAAGCCGTGGAATTAGCCAAAAAATACGGCGACAAAAGTTCCGGTGCCTTTGTCAATGGCGTTCTGGATAAAATCGCTAAGAAAAATAAAGTTAATAAGTGACAATTTAATATGGTCTTCAAGCAAGTATTCAGTAAACTCAAGAACGGTTTAACTAAAACCCGTAATTTCCTGAACACCGATATTACGGAACTGCTCAAGGGCAAAAAAATAGATGAAGACCTGCTGAACCAGTTGGAAGAGATCCTGATCTCGGCCGATATGGGAGTCGAGACCAGCCTGAAGATCATTGAAGATCTTAAGAGCGCTTACAAAGAAGGCAAATTAACCGGCGTTGAACAAGTCATTGATTATCTCAAGTTGGAATTAAAAACCAGTCTGAAAGAAACCAAGTCCGCCCTGAACCTGTCCACCACACCCCCGACCGTCATCCTGATCGCCGGCGTTAACGGAACGGGCAAAACTACTTCCATCGCCAAGCTCGCTTATTTATTCCAGCAGGAGAAGAAAAAAGTGTTACTGGCCGCCAGCGATACTTTCCGGGCGGCGGCCATCGACCAACTGGCCGTCTGGAGTGACCGGATCGGAGTGGAGATCGTCCGGCACCAACCCGGTGCCGACCCGGGCGCGGTCGCCTTTGACGCGGCCGAAGCCGCCCTGGCCCGGCAAGTAGATTACCTGATCGTCGATACCGCCGGTCGGTTACATACCAAAACGAATTTAATGAAAGAATTGACGAAAATAAAAAACGTGCTCGCTAAAAAGATCCCGGGCGCGCCCCACGAAACCTTACTGGTCCTGGATGCCACCACCGGCCAGAACGCCATTATCCAGGCGAAACAATTCAATGAAGCCGTTCCCGTTACCGGCCTCTTCCTGGCCAAACTCGACGGGACAGCCAAAGGCGGGATCATTGTGGCGATCAAAAATCAACTCAATATTCCGGTGAAGTTTATCGGCCTCGGGGAAAAATCAGATGACCTGGAACCATTTGACGCCGACAAATTCGTTGACGCCTTGTTTGCTAGTTAACTACAGGTTTCATTCTACTCTTTATTAATCAGGCGGGTGGTCGCCTATTATTTCCCGCTCACGCCGGCCGAAACAATAAAGGTCATTACTTCTGAACTTTCTTTCTTCACCGGTATCACCTGGTCATTACGACAAATGATTAAATTCCCGGCGAAGTTATATGATTGAGGCAGGTAAACCGCCACGTGTTCCTTGATTCCCAAAAAATCAAGACTGTCCCGGGTAATAAAACCGATCACCTTGACCTCACTCTCCGGCCATAACTTGACCAGGACCGGTTTGTCGAACATTTTCTTGTCACCAACAAAAGCCCCGATCAGATCACGGATCGAATTATATACCAGTTTAATTAAAGGCAACCGGTTAAAAAAACCTTTGATCAGGTTTAATATCCAGCGGGTAAATATATTCGAGGCCAGAAACCCAATAATGGTGATCAAAGCCAAAACTACGATCAATCCCATTCCGGGAAAAGGTTTTTCTCCAGACACAAATAAATACAATGCATCCATACTGCTAAAGATCCACCAGACAATATAACTCGTGATCGCGATCGGCACGACAAACAACAACCCCTTACCAAAATAACCAATCAGTTTTTTCATCGTTCCCCTCCCGCCGCCTTTGGCAGACTTGGTAAAATTTTTCTACCGAAAAATTTTACTTATTTACCTTTTAATATATAATCAAGTAGCTGAAACCTTTAGGTTTCCATATTACTGTAACGAAATTATTTACATTAATCAATTTTTATATGCGGAAATCTATGAAAAAAGCGGTATTTCTGGACCGGGACGGAACATTGATCAAAGAACTCAAAAGGAAAACCCGGCCTTTTATTACGGCGCCGCGTGAGGTCAGGATCCTGCCCGGAGTCATCACGGCTTGCCAAAAATTACAGCGGGCCGGTTATCAACTGGTCATGATCACCAATCAATCCGGCATCGCCCGCGGATTATTTACAGTCGGTCAGCTTCAACGGATCAATCATCACCTGCGAAAACAACTGGCGCAAAAAGGGGTCAGGCTGCAAGCCATTTATTACTGTCCCCACCACCCCGAAGGTATCCGCCGGCGCTACCGCCGAAAATGCCGCTGCCGAAAACCCCAGCCGGGATTATTAAGGCAAGCTAAAAAGGATTTAGGGATCGATCTTAAAAGATCTATCATGATCGGTGATTCCTGGCGTGACGTCCAGGCCGGCCAACGGGCCGGGACCCGGACCATCCTGGTTTTAACCGGACAGGGTCGGGCCAGCGTAAAAAAACTTTCACGCCGGGAAAGAAAAAAATTAGATCTGATCGCTCCGAATATGACCCAGGCCGGCCGCTGGATCAACCGGCACCTCAAATCTTAATACCGGACATCAAAGCTAGTCAGTTCATCGCTCGCTTCTACCCAATGTACATCAACTTTGCTTACCCTCGCCTCGGACGGCCCTTGATGACACCACTCAATCATCGATTCCACTTCCGGATTTGGTCCGACGAAAACGGCTTCGACCGTTCCGTCCGGCCGGTTACGCACCCAGCCGACCAACTCCCGGGACCGGGCCGCGCGCTGGGTCTCCGTCCGAAAAAAAACACCCTGGACCAGACCGGATACGATCACCTGTGCTTGTACATTTTTCATAAAATCAGTATTAGTTTAACCCTTGAAGAACACTATTAAGTGTAACACTATCCTGATCGATATAAAACACTTTTTCTTGACCCGGTTAAAACCCATGGTATTATATAACTTATTCTTATATAAGAATAAGTTAGCACGATATCCTTTAAAACACGGGAGAAACTATGGTCCAGACAAAAACTAATCACCGAAAACGATTACCAAAAATAATTCATCCGCAGTCCCACCATAACCGTTACCGGCACGTGAAATTCCTGGAACCTTTGTTACTTTTCCTTCTGCATCGGCAACCGGCCCATGGTTACGGCCTAATGGAAAGCCTCCCCCGCTGCGGTATCTCCCGAGAGCACATCAAACCGGGCGTGATCTATAAGTATCTCCGGAAGATGGAGCAGGACGACCTGATCAGGTCCGCCTGGGATACCAATACCAAAAAAGCGGCCAAACGGGTTTATTCCCTGACCGATAAAGGATTAACGGACATGAAATACTGGACGCGCATACTGGAAACGAAAAAAAAGTTTATCGAAACCCTCTTAACCATCGGACGCAATAATTCCCGACGTACCAAAAGGAGAACCAATCGATGAAAAAAATTATGCTCGCGGCTGCTTTACTGATTATTTTAGCCATCGGCGCGTATTTCCTGTTTTTAAATTCGGAAAACAGCGAAACAAATAACTCCTGGGAATACGCGAAATTAAAGCCGGGCGAGTTGATCATGTTAGTCTCAGCCACCGGTGTGGTCAAACCGAATTTTGAGGTCGAAGTGAAATCCAAAGCCAGCGGCGAGATCATTAAATTTCCTCTGGAAGAAGGCGATTCGGTGGAGGCCGGCACTTTAATGGTCGAACTGGATAAGTCCGACGAGAAACGTAATTATCGTCAGGCCGAAGCCGGGCTGACCAGCGCCCAGGCCCGTTACCGCCAGGCCCAGGTCGATCTGAAACTGGAAAAAAAGGAATATGAGGTCTCCCTGAAAAACGCCCGGTCGGAACTGGATTCCGCTAAGTCTACCCGCGATACGATGAAGAAAAAATTAGACCGGCTGGCGGAGTTGCGCCAGAAAAATCTTATCTCCGACGAGGAACTGGAATCGGCCCAAAACTCATTTGAATCCAGTGCCGCGAAATACCAACAGGCTCAGGGCAATCTGGAACTAACCGAAACGCGCCGGGCGACCATCACCCGGAAAGAAGCGGCCGTCACCCTGACCGAATCTGATTTGATCAAGGCGGAAGTCACCCTGGAAGAAGCCGAAGAACGTTTGGCTGAAACGGAAATCAGGGCCCCCATATCAGGAGTACTAATTAAAAAAGAAGTGGAAGAAGGTCAGATCATCTCTTCCGGCATCTCTTCCGTTTCCGGCGGCACCGCCCTGGCCACCCTGGCCGATCTTTCTTCACTTTATATTGAAGCTTCCGTCGATGAAACCGATATCGGGCAAGTCGTTAAAGGTCAACCGGCGGCCGTTACGACCGATGCTTATCCGAAAAGAAAATTTCAGGGCACGGTCAACCGGATTGCCCCGCAGGGTGAAGTGGAAAGCAATGTAGTTACTTTCAAGGTCCGCATCAAGATCACCGACAAAAAAAGCAGTCTTTTGAAACCCAATATGACAGCAAACGTTGCTATTGTCGTGTACCATAAAAAAAATGTTTTGAAATTACCCAGTGAGACCGTGCTTGAAAAAGACGATCAGCGTTGGGTCGAAATCATGGATTCTTCCGGAAAAACCCGGTTGCTTGCGGTGCAGGTCGGTTTGGATAATGGAACTGAGATCGAGATCTTACCATCTGCCGAACTCACCCCGGAAACTCTGGTCCTGACATCTCCGAGTGGCCTGATCAATAAAGAAGGCACCGAAGAAAAACGCCGCCGCGGCATGTGGCTGATGCGTAAACGACAAACTCCCAAGAAAAAATAATGGATGGTTCAGTCGAAATCCTATAAATTTCCCCTCCCTTGATGGGAGGGGACAGGGGGAGGGTGAGAAAGTAAATTAAATCACCCCCACCTAACCTCCCCCATCAAGGGGGAGGAATTCAAAAGAACAATAATGAATAACATTATAATTAAAACCAAGAATTTATCTAAAGTTTACCGGTTGGGCACGATCGAATTACCGGTCCTGCACGATGTTAATCTCCAAATCCAGTCCGGTCAATTAGTTTGTATTGTCGGGCCGTCGGGCAGTGGAAAATCCACTTTAATGAACCTTTTGGGCTGTCTGGACACCCCCACCAGTGGTGAATATTTTCTGGAAGACCGGAAAGTCAGCGGCCTGCCGGACAGCGAGTTGGCCCGGATCAGGAATCGGCGGATCGGGTTCGTTTTTCAGACTTTTAACTTATTGCCCCGGATCAGCGCGCTGGAGAACGTTATGTTACCGTTATTTTATGCCGGCACCGCTGACCCGCGTCCGGCCGCCCGGGCCGCCCTGGAACGGGTCGGCCTGACTGATCGAGTAAATCATCGCCCGACCGAACTTTCCGGCGGAGAATGCCAGCGGGTGGCCATTGCCCGGGCGATCATTAATCAACCGGCTATTATCCTGGCTGATGAACCGACCGGAAACCTTGACTCCCGCACCGGCCAGGAAATCTTAAAAATCTTCAAGGAATTAAACGAGCAGGGTGTGACTGTTATTTTGGTCACCCACGACCAGCAAGTCTCTCAAACCGGCCAACGGGTTATCCGGATGGTTGACGGCCGGGTCGTCAAGGATGAAATATTAAATTAACAACTTTGTTAAAGACGTAAAAAAACGTCCCCCTCACTTGATGGGAGGGGTTAGGGGAGGGTGATCAAGCACTCACCCCCACCTATCCTCCCCCATAAAGGGGGAGGAATTAAATTGAGTAAATATGTTATTCTGGAATCTGATCAAAGTCGCTTTATTAAGTTTGGTCGCTCATAAGCTCCGGTCTTTCCTGACCATGCTGGGCATTATTATGGGCGTGGCCGCGGTGATCATGATGATCGCCCTGGGTAAAGGCGCCCAACAAAATGTCCAGGATTCTATTTCCTCGCTGGGGACAACTAATCTTTATGTTATGCCCGGTTATTCAACCTCCCGGCACGTGCGCCGGTCCCGGGTGGAAACATTGACCATGGAAGACGCTGAAGCTATCAAGAAATTACCTTACGTTACCATGGTCGTTCCGGAAGTATCACGCTCTTTTCAAGTCAAGTGCCGTAATTATAATTCTTTTGTTTCTATTTACGGCGTAAATTCAAATTACCCGGCCTTAAACGGTTACCAAGTCGTCCAGGGAAAATTTTTAAACCGCCAACACTTGGCCAGCCGACAGCGGGTCTGCGTTCTCGGTTCGGAAGTGGCCACGGACCTGTTTAAACAGAATAATCCGCTGGGAAAATTTATTAAGATCAACAATATCAATTTCCGGGTCATCGGTGTATTCGAAGAACAGGGCGCGGTCCGTTGGTCGAGACCGGACGAACGGATCTATATCCCCATCACCACCGCCCAGAAAATTGTCCTAGGCGTAAAACATCTTAATTCCATCTCCGCCAAGATCCGTTCGGAAAAAGCCATGGACCCGGCGATCGCGGCCATTGAAAAAACACTCCGTCATCGGCACCGGATCCGGAAAGACGCTGAAACGGATTTCCAGATCAGGAAACCAACCGATTTCCTGCGCCGGGCCGGTGATATCGCTAAAACGTTAACATTACTTTTAGGCAGTATCGCCGGGATCGCCTTGATGGTCGGCGGGATCGGCATTATGAATATTATGCTCGTTTCCGTCACCGAACGCACCCGGGAGATCGGTATCCGGAAAGCGGTCGGCGCCAGGCGTCGTGATATTTTCAAACAGTTTTTGATCGAATCGACGGTTATCAGCCTGAGCGGCGGATTGATCGGTATTATCCTGGGAGTGGTCGGCGCCAGCGTTCTTTCTTATTTCGCGGAATGGCGGACCGCCGTCTCGCTTGATTCGATCGCCCTGGCTTTCTTTTTTTCTTTGTTCGTCGGCCTGGCTTCAGGCGGTTACCCGGCCTGGAAAGCGGCGAAATTGGACCCGATCACTGCCCTGCGTTATGAATAAAATTTTTCGGAGTATAAAAATGAAAAACTGGAAGTTATTTTTCCTGCTGCTTTTAACCGTTATTTTGATCGGACCGGTCACAACCGCGGAAGAAATCGATTCCCCGCCGGTCGAGACAAAAAAACTTTCTCTGGCCGATTGCCTGAACCTGGCCCTGGAGAACAATCTGGATATCGCCATCAGCCGGCTCGGACCGGAAACGGCCCTACTGGATATCGCCCAAGCCGGCGGTGATTTTGAACCGACCTTGTCACTGGAATCAAGTAAACAAAAATCTATTACCCCTTCCAGCTCCAGTCTGGACGGTTCCAGCAAACCCGAACGACGAACATTTAATAATTCTTTGTCGGTTTCCAAAAAATTCGTCACCGGGGCAACAACCAGTTTGAGTGTAAATGCCGACCGAACCCGGACCAACTCTTCATTTGCCACCCTTAATCCTTCCTGGAGTACTTCGGCCAGGGTCAGCTTGACCCAACCGCTCTGGCGAGGCGTCGGAGCGGCTTATAATAAAAGTTCCATCCTGATCGCGCGGAATAATAAAAATATTTCGGACGAACAATTCCGGCTGGAACTGACGGAAATAGTTTTTGAGATCCAGAGCGCTTACTGGAACCTGGTCAACGCC
>DAOWBV010000109.1 GCA_030633885.1 Planctomycetota bacterium | reverse complement strand
AATCTTAATCTCAAACCTATCCTTTTTATATCCTTCCGCCACATTGTTCGCTTCGCTTTCCTGTTCGTAGATCTTACCGTCCCACATGTATTTTTTCGTATCTATGACCTTAAAATTTTCCGGCATAAGTTTATTCCTCGGTTTTAAAGATTTACTGTTTATAAGGACTCGGGCCGACTTCTTTTATCTGTTTAATCATACCCTTGATCACTTCCACGAAACGCGGTCCTTCCGCAGCGGAAACCCATTCCAGGCGAAAGCGTTCCCTTTCAATACCCAGATCGTCTAATAATAATTCGATCGCTTCCACCCGGGCCTGGGCTCTCAAGTTACCATCCAGATAGTGGCAATCACCCGGATGACAACCCAGCATTAACACTCCATCCGCACCTTTACTCAAAGCCTCGATAATCAGATTCGGATGGACCATTCCGGAACACATCACCCGAATAATCCGGATGTTCTCCGGATACTGCAACCGCGATGTCCCGGCCAAATCAGCCCCGGCATAAGAACACCAGTTGCAGCAAAAAGTAATGATCAAAGGCTCGAAAGTCTCCGTCGCGCTTCCCTCGGTCGTACTTGTCTGTGATTCTGTCATAATAAATATCTCCTTATTCCTGAGGTTCCAGAGTCGCGTTAACCATCTCCATCAACTGCGATAGCTTGAAATTGTTGACCACGATCCCGGCTTTCGGACAGGTCGCCTGACAAACCCCACAACCCTTGCAGAGCGCCAGATCACGTTCAACCGTCTTTTTTATGGAACCCTCTTTCATGTATTCGGTCAGTATTAAAGCGTGATAAGGACAAGGATCGATACAGTAAGCACAACCATCACAATTCGCATCGATCACTTCGGAAACAATCGCATCCAGCTCGATTATATCCTGAGCCAGAATAGTCGCCGCCCGGGAAGCCGCCCCGCAGGACTGAACAATACTCTCATCCACGTTTTTGGGTGAATGAGCCAACCCTGACAGGTAGACCCCATCGGTCGAAAAATCAACCGGTCTCAGTTTCATGTGGGCCTCCAGGAAAAATTTATCCTGGTTTAAAGGGACCTTCAATTTCTTGGCCAGTTCTTCATTGCCCGGAATGGGTGCCGTACCGGCCGAAAGAACAACCAAATCAGTATTCAAGGCTATTTTTTTTCTCAGGATCGGGTCGTTCATGGTTACCGTTAACTTACCGTTAGTCCTCGCTACTTCCGGTTTTTCATCATCTTTATAGCGAAGGAAAATCACCCCGGCTTCGCGGGCCTGACGGTAATAGACCTCATTAAATCCATAGGTCCGAATATCCCGATATAAAACATAAACATCAGCGGCCGGTTTTAATTTCTTGAATTTCATCGCGTTCTTGACCGCCATAGAACAACAAATGCGTGAACAATAAGGATGTTCCTTATCGCGAGAGCCCACACACTGGATCATGGTAACGGAATTAACCGACCCCAAATCCGGATTTCCTACCTGGCCGGCAGGCAGAGAGGTCGCTACTAATTCCTGTTTTTTCGAAGACGGATTTGAACCAGGTGATTTAGAAAGCAACTGACGGGCGATCTTTTCTTCGAACTGCACCTGAGTGATCACCATAGAATCCTGCCCATACAGGTATTCCTTAGGTTTATATTCCTCAGCCCCGGTCGCCACGATCACCGTCCCGTGCTTGAATTCCACATCTCCGCCCTGAGTCTCAACCGTAGTCTTAAAGTTACCCATGGATCCTTCGATCGTTTTAACGTTGGACGAAAGATACAACTTAATATGGGAGTGATTACGAACCTGCTCAATAATAGACAATAACTCTTTCTGTGGTTCGTATTTTTCATCCACGAGATAGTAAATATGTTTCATATTTCCACCCAACTCACCGGTCCGTTCCACCAAATGAGTGGTAAACCCCTGATTGGCCAGATCTAAGGCCGCGCTCATACCGCTTAAACCGCCGCCGATCACTAACGCGTCATGCACGATCTTCAGAAAACGATTCTGCAACGGTTCCAGGACGCGCGCCTTGGCGACGGCGATCCGGACGAGATCTTTCGCCTTAGCCGTCGCTTTTTCAGGCTCCTTCATATGAACCCAAGTATTGTGATCACGAATATTGGCCATTTCAAAAAGATACGGGTTCAGACCCGCTTCCCGACAGGTATTACGAAAAAGCGCTTCATGGGTACGCGGCGTGCAGGAAGCCACGACAACCCGGTTAAGATTATGTTCTTTGATCATATCCTTGATCTTTTTCTGGGTGTCGGAAGAACAGGTATACAAATTATCCTCAGTGTAAACCACATTCGGTAAAGATTTAGCATAATCCCTGATAGAAGGCACGTCCGCGATCCCGCCGATGTTTTTACCGCAATGACAGACAAAAACGCCGACGCGCGGTTCTTCGCCCTCGACCTTTTTTTCCGCCGGATATTCCCGTTTGGCAACCAAAGTACCGCGAGCTTCCGTCAGCAGACCCATCGCCTTGGAAGCAGCACCGGAAGCTTCCATAACCGTTTCCGGAATATCTTTCGGCTCGACAAAAGGACCGCAGGCATAGATCCCGGATCGGCTGGTTTCAACCGGCGTAAATTTACCGGTCCGGCAAAACCCGTCCTTATTTAATTCGACATTAAAGAGCTTGGCCATGTCCCGGGCCCCGGCCGGCGGATTCAGGCCGCAGGAAAGAACGACCATATCAAATTCTTCGTCCTTCTTTTCTTCACTGTCGTCCGGATAATAACTGAGGATCAGGTTCTTCGTCGCCGGCACTTCGCGCACGGCGCTGGGCCGGCACCGGGTATACTTCACGCCTAATTCTTTGGCGCGTTCATAATATTGTTCAAACCCTTTCCCGAAAGCCCTGAGGTCAATATAGAAAATATGGCATTCGAGATCAGGTTCATGTTCTTTGGCGATAATGGCTTCCTTGGTCGCGTACATACAACAGACCGAAGAACAATAATTCCGGTCTACTTCACGCGAACCCACGCACTGAATAAAAGCGATCTTGCGAGGATGTTTCTGATCGGAACTTCTCAGGATCTGACCCAGATAAGGACCGGAAGCCGAAAGGACCCGTTCGAATTGAAGCGAAGAGATCACGTTCGGATAACGGCCGAACCCGAATTCCTGTTTCAGATTAGCGTCAAATAATTCAAAACCTGGAGACAAAATAACGGCGCCGACATCTAGTTCCTTGGTTTCATCTTTTTGGTCATAATTAATCGCATTGGCTTCACAGAAGTTTTCACAGGACTTACAAACATCTTTTAAAAAGTACATACATGTATGCCGGTCAATCACGGGTACTTTTGGTACGGCTTGCGGGTAAGGGATATAAATCGAAGAGCGTTGGGCCAGATTAGCGTCAAATTCAGATTTTATCGACTTGGGCTTATTCAAAGTAACTTTAGAAAGATCAACCGCATCAGTGGGACAAACAACTTTACAGGCACCACAAGTAATGCAGATCTCTGAATATTTATCATAAGGAGGCGAAATCTTACGGTCTGAGCCACGATTAATAAAGTTAATCGCTCCAACTCCCATTCGTTCCTGGCAAACCCTGGTACAAAGTCCGCACAGAATGCAACCATCATTCTTTTTAGTAAAACGAGATTCTTTAACCCCCATCTCCCGAGCCATTTCTTTTATCCTCGGGACATCCGGGCAACGGGCGAGTAATAATTCGAGCATCATTCGACGAGTTTTCAGAACCCTTTCCGTATTAGTCCGGACGACCAACCCTTCTTGAACCGGAAAAACACAAGACGCTTGAATATTTGAACTGCGAGGCCAGATTAATTCAACCAGGCAGACACGGCAGGCGCCGTAAGGTTTCAAGGACTCATGGTAACAAAGGGTCGGGATTTTGATGCCAAGTTTTCCTGCGGCCTGCAAGACATTCAAACCTTCTTCAACCTCAATTTTTCTGTTATCAATAGTTAAGCTGATCATTGTCGATTCCTCATAAAATATAATAAATTATCGGCAGACAACGAGTTGGCATCACCGGCCATAAAGATCGTTATCCACCATTTGATTTTATATCCTTCGTATCAAAACGATAAACTGAATTATTTTTTTTGTACTCATAAAGAAGATCCACTTCAGGGTGTCCGACAATTATAGTTTTTATAGTTTCATCGATATCTCCCATGGGTTTCCGGTCGGGGTGACTGTGACGAAAAGAAGCCTTAACCGTCGTCCCCTTGTTGGGAGCTGAAGTTATTTTAACCAGTCCCTCGCTTTCTCTGGCCGCCTGGGTTAACAATGAAAGTCCCAGTCCAACGTTACGCGTTTTTCTTGTCGTAAAAAACGGATCCCGGGCTTTCTTTAACATCTGCTCATCCATCCCTTGGCCATCATCCTTAATTTCAATAACCAGCAAATCTCTTGCTTGATCTTCCTCAATTTTAATTTCAATCCTCTTGGCCGAAGCCGCAATTGAGTTTTCGACAATATCTAAAATATGTAACGATAAATCTTCCACTTAACGAACAACTATCTTCCTGCCTTTTTCACGATGTAATGCTTTATTGATCTCATCAAACGATAAACCTTCGACCATAAAAGAAGTAAAATTCTTCCCGATATCATTTAAAAAATGAGCATCGGAAAAAGTAACCAGCGGATAGCCACGCTTTTGTTTCATCAAGGACCGGTCCGACACTTCCAACGCATCCAATTGCAATCCTTCAGGAATTAAACCTAACTGACCAAGGATGCCGAAACGTTCGCGATCAATATGCGAAGCAATGGCCAGGCCTCCCCATTGATGAATCGCCTTGACAATCTCCTCCACGGTTAAAGTCGTCGCGCCGATTAATAATTTCCGATTCTGGCCCTTGACCTGATCCCATTCATCAACAATCTCTTGAGAGCCAAAAACATCTTCGTTGTTTTCTCCTGATAAATTTTCATAAACCATATCTTGAAAAGGCGTCAGGTCCTGTTCAGTTTTGAATAAACCCAAAATATGAACTTCTTCCTGAGAAGTAATCTCAATGCCGGGAATAACCGAAAGCCCCTCCCGGACACCGGCTCTAATTACCGCGGCCACATTTTCAACGGAATTATGGTCACATATTCCAATCATATCCAGGCCGACCTTCCTGGCTTGCTTGACAATAGCCGTCGGCCGCATTTGAAAATCACTACAGGGAGAAAGACAAGTATGTAAATGCAAGTCTACCTTTACCTCCTTCATCATTTCGTTCCGGTAATCCCTAACTGATAAAGCTTACCAACCAATTCAAAAGCCGGCAAATCGGTCACCATGATCGGGATGTTTTCTTCTTCGGCTTTCGTTATGGTTTCCGCCTCCGGTTCCCGCCGGTTAACCAGAATAACACCGACCAGATCTTTCATGCTGGCCACGGCCGCAATATTCTGATGAATCTGCAAGGTAATCCAGATGTTACCTTCCTGGCCATTGGCAATCACATCACTCATAAGGTCGCTGGCATATCCGCCGGTAACCTCACGATCTAAGTTACCCCCGGCCGACTTGACAATCAGGTTAAGTTTATTAACTATTTCTTTTAATTTCACTCGCCCCTCCGTTTCGGCTCGAAATATATATTTTTAGCGACGTCCCTTTCCCGACAACTGAAGTAAAATCCATTTTATCAGCGCATTTCTGGATATTGTTCAAACCCATACCGGCGCCAAAACCAAGGTCTCTAACCCATTCCGGCGCGGTTGAATATCCCGGTTGCAAAACCTTTTTTACATCAGCGATGCCCGGGCCCGAATCCATTACCTCGACTAATATATCAGCCGGTTCAACTCGAACGAGTATTTTCCCGCCATCGGTATAAATAATTAAATTCATCTCTGCTTCATAAGTAGCAATGGTGACGCGACGAATAATCTGAGGGTGCAAACCCAAACGTCTTAAGGTCGCTTTTAGCCGACTGGCGCTTTCGCCGGCCCGTTTAAAATCATGCCCCATGACATCATACTGCAAAAGAAGGGCCGTCTCATCGGCGACAATATCTTCAAAAATATGACTGGCCCGGTAACGATGAATTTCTTCTTCATGATAATCTATTTCCATTTTTTTAAGCAACCCCTCGATAATATCCCTTTTAGTAACAATGCCCAGAGGTTTGCCGTCCTGACGATTAATTACCGGAAAACGACCAAAACCAGATTGTTCAAATTTACTGACGGCCTGCACCAATGGTTCATCGTCGTAAAATGTCCGGACATCTCTGGTCATCTTATCACCAATAACACAATCCTGTTCCCGGTCAGCCAGCCACTTAATAAAATCTTCAAGACTAATAATACCAACCAGTTTACCCCGGTCGATAACCGGCGTTCCCGAAATACGATTCTCACGTAAGATTTCCCTTAATTTATTCATCGGGGTCTGCGAGCTAACTGTAATAACATTCTTCTGCATTACATCGCCCACCTTCATTTCATATACCAATTCCTGAATTTTAGTGATCTTCTTATCTTGCGTCACTTGAAAATTTCCTCAGACTAAACTTCTAGTTTTTCCGAACAACCAATCAATCCCTTTTGATACAACCGACCGCATGATTCAAACATCGGCAGAGACGTTCCTAATAAAGGGATATTTTTACTCCCGGCTAATTCAATCGTCTCTTGACCAGGTTGTTTCCCCCGAACAAAACAGATCGCCCCAAGCTCAGCCATTTCCGCCGTCCGAACGACTTGCGGGTTTATTAAACCGGTCAATAAAAGAGCGCCCGTCTTAGCCGAGGTTAAAACGTCACTCATTAAGTCAGCCCCACAAGCCATCTCTATATTTTTATGTAAAAAATCAGCCCCTAAAATTACTTCGGCCTCGAGAATTTCTTTTATATTCCGTAAATTCATTCTACCACCACACTTTTAAGCTTACACACCTCGAAACAAACTCCGCACTTAATACATTTTTCCTGATCAATCGTGTGGACTTGTTTTTTTTCGCCCGTAATAGCCTCCTGGGGACAATTCTTCAGGCATAAACCACAGCCTTTACATTTTTCTTT
>DAOWBV010000068.1 GCA_030633885.1 Planctomycetota bacterium | reverse complement strand
TGGCCATTATCGAAGCCCTGGGTAAGATCAAAAATAAAGAAGCGACCGCTCCTTTGATCGAGTGCCTCCAGGATAAGGAAAAACCGGAAGAGATCCAACGGGCGGTGATCGATGTCCTGGGTGAAATTAAAGATCCGCAAAGTATTGATATCATCATTGAATTCCTGAAAGATGAACGCAAAGCATTCCGCTGGTCCGCCGCGCACAGCCTAGGTCAAATCGGAGACCCCAAAGCCGTGGATCCGCTGCTACCTTTACTCAATGATGAATTCGCTGACATTCGCCAGATCACGGCCGAAGCCCTGGGCCAAATCGGCGCCCGAGCCGCCGCTCCGGCCCTGATCAAAATGTTGCTCAACGATCAGGATTCCCGGGCCAGGGAACTGGCCGCTATCGCTTTGGGCAAAATCAAAGATACCGAAACAATAAACAGTCTCCTGCCTTCTTTGAAGGACGCTGATGAAAAAGTCAGCCGGGCTGTTTGGAATTCTATTTTACTTGTCGTTAATGACGATATCGAATTAGGAGAAAAGGTCGCCGAAAAGTTGGCCGAAATGAAATCGTTGGCCCGCGCGGCCGATCTTTATCAATTACTGGTCACTAACCCGAAATTCCAAACCAAAGAATTAATCCCGCGCACCATTAGAAACAAAACCCGACTCGCGGAAATCCTGATGATCACCGAAAAATCCTCGGAAGCTATCCCCTACCTGGAAGAAACTCTTAAATATTTAGAAGGCCTGACCGAAACGTTACCGGAAATCTTGAAAAATTTAAATAAGGTCGAATTACAATTTGATCTGGTTAGATGTTTATATTTTAAAAAGGACTATCGTAAAACACTGGAAGAAATAAAGATCATCTTAACCGCTAATTCTCTGTCGGCTGAAATAAAAACCCAAGTCGAGGAAATCAAAAAAGATTGCGAGACTCAATTAAAAAATTCCGCGGAAAAACCTGAATAATCATGCTCTCTGACATTACCACGGATAAATCACCCGGTAAGGCAAGCATTAACATTACCTCCAAGTTACTGAAAAAAAACTGAGGAAAACAATTAACAATGACCAGGACAACAACGCATAAAATCGGCGGTTTTATTTTTCGGGCCCGGCCTTTATGCTATCTACTGATTTACGCCCCAATGTTTTTTATCTCCTGGCGGGAGACGGAGAATCCTCTCCTGACCTGGACTCTTGGGCTCGCTCTCTTGCTGATCGCCGGCGGTCTGCGTTTTTATTCCGTCAGTTACCTGGGTGAAAAAAAAGAAAAAAGTCGGCGCCTTTTGAGCATTAACGGCCCTTATCGGCATGTTCGGAACCCATTATATGTCGCTAATCTGATCGGCGGAATCGGCGCTTGCGTGGTTTTTAAATTATTCTGGTATTTGCCGATCTGCTTGCTGGGTGTTTTCCTGGTTCACCAGCTTATTTTAGTCTGGTATGAAGAAAAAAGAATGGTCGAAAAATTCGGAGATGCTTTTAATACTTATAAAGCCTCTGTCTCCCGCTGGTGGCCGTCATTAAAGCCTGCTCCATTAACCGGCTTGGAAATAGCTCCGAAAAGCCGTACCCCCTGGGGAAAAGTTTGGCGCGGCGAACTTGGAACTGTGGTCGGACTCGCGATTATAATTACCTTAGCCTGGCTTAAAGGTCAAATTTAAACTTATGGAAAAACAAAAATCCTGGAAACTAATTTTAAGACTTTTCGGCTTTGCTAAAAGTTACCGCTGGACTATTGTCCTGACAGTCATTGCCATGATGCTCTACGCCGCACTCTCCGCCGCGCCTCTGTTATTACTCCAACCATTGTTCGATAGGGTATCAGTCGAAGTCCTTGGGAACATGCCTACTCCTAAAACCAGCTTTAATCCGTTTAACCCTCTACTTAAAAATGTGTCACTCGAAAATTTACTTTATGTTATCAGCCTGATTTTATTACCCCTGATCATTCTAATCGCTTCTTTCGATTACCTCAAAGAATATCTCTATCGTTTTATCACGCTGAAAGTGATTATTGATATCCGAAATACCTTATGCCGACATATATTAAGCCTCTCTTTAGGTTTCTTTAATGAGAAAAAGGCCGGAGACTTAATGTCCCGCTTAACCAATGATGTTTCCATCACTCAGTACGCCTTAGAATTTCTGTTCGGCGATATTATCCAACAACCACTACGAATACTGGCTATTTTAACAGGTATGTTTATGATCAACTGGGCAGCAACGTTGATCATTATTCTTTTCCTGCCATTATTTCTTTTTCCGATCCTGAAGTTGGGACGCAAAGTCAGAAAATCCAGAAGCGGCAGTCTGATCAAACTCGGCGATGTCACTGAATCCATGCACCAAATGTTCAGCGGTATTCGGGTAGTCAAATCTTTCCGGATGGAGGATGAAGAGATCAAAGAATTCGCCCATGAAAACAAGGGTTTCTTTCGTAAAGCCATGGGTGTCAGCCGGGCAAAAGCCTTAAGCTCCAGTCTCATCATCTTAATGGTCGGACTTGGCTCAGTACTAACGGTTAGTGCCGGCGGTTATCTGGTTAATAATAACTACCTCACCCTCTCGACCGTCGTAACTCTTTTGGCGTTTTTAACGTTTCTACCACTGCCCATGCGAATGCTGGCTAAATCTTTTAATATCCTCCAGGAATCTTTAAGCGGCGCGGAACGGGTATTCGAATTAATGGACCTGAAACCAGATATCAAGGAAGACCCGAATGCCCTGGAATTAAAAGGGATTAAACAGGGGATTAATTTTAATGATATTTCTTTTGCCTATCCGACTGCTCCAAATGATAAAACTAATAACCTGGTTTTAAAAGATATTAACCTGTCAGTAAAACCGGGCGAAATGATCGCGATCGTCGGCCCAACCGGAGCCGGCAAATCCACTCTGCTCGATCTTCTGGCGCGCTTTTATGATCCGACGAAAGGTAGTATTACCATCGATAATATTGATCTCCGGAAAATCAAACGGGAATCGCTGATCGATCATCTGGCCATCGTCGCACAGGAAAATTTCCTTTTCAACACCACTATCCGGGAAAATATTTGCTACGGGAAACGAGATGCGACCGATGAAGAGATCCATCAGTCCGCCCGGTCCGCGAATATTCATGATTTTATCATCGGTCTGGAAAAAGGATACCAGACGCTGGCCGGGGAACGGGGCACCAAACTATCCGGCGGTGAGCGCCAACGCATCGCCATTGCCCGGGCCATCCTGAAAAACCCGCTCATTCTTCTGCTGGATGAAGCCACCTCAGCCCTGGATACTAAAGCGGAACGAGCGGTTCAGACGGCCCTGAATAACTTGATGACCGGTCGGACCACTTTTGTCATCGCCCACCGGCTCTCCACCGTACAAAATGCTGACCGAATTATCGTTCTGGAAAACGGCCGGATCGCCGAATCAGGTCAACATCAGGATTTGCTCAACCGCCAAGGCCTTTACGCTAAACTTTATCAATTACAGTTTGAACAATAATTATTTGATAAAGGAATCAACCTCAACCCGGTCCGGCAAAAATCTTATGGTTACCGCCCCATCATCATAACTCGTCAATATCCGCGCGCCAATTGACTGGCCAGCCTGAATGATCTCATCAGAAACATTAGTTCCGTTCGCGTTGATCAAAAGATACGCTGGTTTCATGATTTTTATCAGTTCGGAACTGGTCACGCCATGATAACCGTGATGCGGTACTTCCAACACGGTCGCCGATAAATCCACCCCGGACCGGGTTAACCACTCGATCCCTTTTTTTTCAATGTCACCGGTAAAAATAATAGTGTGACCTTGATAATCAATTTTCATAACCAGCGAAAAATCGTTTTCTTTTGCGGCCTGATCCGGTTTCTCAAAACGCGGCGGACTCAGAACCTGACCGACCAACCCGGTCGCCAACAGTATTTCCCGACCTCGATCCAACTCCCGGACCGGGATCTGATAATTTTCAATTATCTCCAGAAGAGATTGACCGTTGGGTAAATTTCTGAAATAGGCAGGTACCGCCACCTGACCAACCTGAAAACGCTCCAGCAAAGACGGAACCCCCTGGATATGATCCATATGAGGATGAGAAAGGATTAAAGTATCGATTTTCGTAATCCCCTCGTGCCAAAGATACTGACTGATAATATTCCGGCCCACATCAAAAAATCCGGTACTGCCGGCATCGTATAAACAATTTTTTCCATCAGGAAACTCAACCAGAAACGACGCTCCCTGATGAACGTCCAACATAGTCAATTTTAATTCTTCATTTTTCAGCGGTTGGATGACTAACCAGATATACCAACCGATAAATATCGTCACGGAACAACCAAGGGTCAACAATAAATATTTATAAGATTGCAAATTTAGACTCCACCGCCTTTGGCCTATCGAAAAACTGAAAATTCTCTCCCGACATACCCAACTGAGTAGTAAACCGTAATAGACCAACAAAAACCATAACGGAATATCCGGAAAAAAGAAATGACTACCCGGTATTTTCAGCACCCCTTCGATCAATAATTCCACAACTTTTATCAAACCGGCGGTAATATCGGTCAAGGGAAAAGAAATTCCGAGCACTAATAACGGTAAATTAAGCAAACCAACAACTAAAATAGCAAAAATCAGTGGGGCCATCAGAATATTGCTCAGAATAGTACCCGGTGTGAGAATATTAAAATATTTTAACACGATCGGGGCCACCCCCGCCCAAGCGGCCAGGGAAATAGCCAGCGCGTTATAACAATACAATTTAGCCCAACGTCCCGCTTTCCCCATCCAGGACCGGGGGATCAGATCCATCAGCGCCTGATTTTCTTCGGGCATGATCCGGCGGAAAGTTCCGGTCAGCAAAAGGATCGCCAGCACGGCCAGAAAAGAAAGCTGAAAACCCGCCGCCAGGACTTCGGTCGGATTCCAGAGCACGATCACCAGCGCCGCCAGGGACAAACTGTTAATCGGTTCCCGTTTCCGTTTCACCAATTCCGCCCCGAAAAAAGATAGCGTCATCACCGCGGCCCGCACCACTGGTATGTGAAAACCTGTTAACGCCGCGTAAAAAATGACGACCATCATAATAATGATCGGCCGGGCATAACCCCGAATGCCAACCAACCAAAACAACAGCAAAAAGATAGCGATGACAATACCCACGTGCAGGCCACTGACGGCCAGGAAATGAATGGTCCCACTTTTCATCAGCTTGCTTTCCAGTTCGGCCGAAACACCCCCCCGTTGCCCCAGCAGTAAAGCATTCAAAAATACACTCTCGTCGGAGGTGAAATTATCATTTAATTTACCGCTGAGGTATTTTCGTAATTTAGCGATCCGCATCAGAAAAAAATTACCCTGACCGGATGATAATAATTTAACGTCATCAGGTTTAGTCACCCGTAAAATTTTATGGATCCCCTGGCGTGCTAAATAAGCCGGGTAATTAAATTGGCCGGGATTGGTGGGCGGCCGGGCGGCGTAGCTGACACCCAACAACTCCACCCGGTCTCCGTAATCAAGCCCGGGAAGAAAGTTATAGGTATTGACTTTCAGGCGGCCGGACACCGGCGCGGCCATGTCCCCGGCCGTCAGGCGTTCGGCTTCAAGCAAAAAGGAAGCGGAGAGCAAAGAATAATTTCCGGTTCCGGAACGAATTCTTTCCTGCACGTCACTGGAAACAGTGCCAATAATCCTGACGACGACCCCGGTTTTTGTCGGGATCTGAAAGTTTTTTATGTGATCGACCGGCGCATGTTCAAAAGATTGTAGCCGCAAACTACCGGCACTCAAAAATAACAGAATAACAACCCAGAACCTTAAAACCGGTAATTTTTTCAGTCCCCGAAAAATATTAAAAATAATAATCAGCGAAATAAATGCTATGGGGAAAAAATAAGCGGGAAATTTCAGAAAATGAGCCGCGACAATGCCCAGCATAAAAGCGATGGTCACCGGCAATAACGGCCTCGGTGGCGCCGGCAAAGAATTGACAGCTTGTGTATCTTTTTTTGTCATAAAATTACTGAATTTAAGATGCGCATAATTATATCTGTTCGGATTCAGTAAGGCAAACTAAATTTAGTGAAATTTTAATTTTGGGCTTGACAAGGCGATAAAATATGATATACTTATTACCGACAGAACGTTCAAAACAATTTGAACGAAACGTAACTTGTTATATTAAAAGAGGATACGCACTATGGAACAAAAAATAATGGACTTTGTAGACACTTTTATTGAGGGGGCTGGAGAAATGGGCTCCGGACTGGGGTTAAACCGCTCCGTTGCCCAGTTATACGCCCTTCTATATCTAAGCAATACCCCTTTATCGTTGGACGACATGGCTAACCACCTCAAGATCAGCAAAGGAAACGTCAGCATGAATATCAGGATCCTGGAAAGCTGGAACGCGGTCCGCAAGGTCTGGGTCAAAGGTTCGCGAAAGGATTATTACGAAGCCGACCTGGATATCTTAAAAATAATTGTCACTCGCCTCAAAGAAGGCCTTAATCGGCGTATGTCCCAGGCCCTGTCTTTATTACAGAACGCCGAGCAGACGATCGCGGAAAATAATCAAAACGGAAATACCAAGGATAAAGAACAGTTCAAAGTTTTCCAGGAACGGATCGACCGGATAAAAAAAATCCACTCGATGACCACGGCTTTATTAACAACTATATCACCTGAGAAATTTTTAATGGGAAACCTTTAATCATGGTTAAACTAATTTGTATTGTCGGCGCCAGACCTAATTTTATGAAAGCGGCACCGATTATTCATCAGTTAAAAAAAAACGGTTCGAGTATGAACATTAAAGTCAAATTAGTCCATACCGGACAGCATTATGATAAGGTAATGTCGCAAGTGTTTTTTAAAGATTTAAGACTGTCGCAACCAGATATTTATTTAGGCGTTGGATCAGATAGCCAGGCTGGTCAGACCGCCCGGGTTATGATCAAATTAGAACCGGTTTTATTAAAAGAAAAACCGGATCTGGTAATGGTCGTCGGCGATGTAAATTCCACGCTGGCCGGAGCCTTAACGGCGGCCAAACTGAATATTCCTATCGCGCATATCGAAGCCGGCTTGAGAAGTTTTGACCGAACCATGCCGGAAGAAATCAATCGAATAGTAACTGATCGATTATCCGATTTTCTATTTACTACTTGTCAGGATGCTAATCTTAATCTATCAAGAGAAGGAATTAGTAAAAACAAGATCTATTTTACAGGCAATGTGATGATTGATACCTTGTTAAGCCTTAAGTCCAAAGTCAAAAGCCTTAAAACTTGGGATAAGTTGGGGTTAAGACAAAATAATTACGCTTTGCTGACTTTACATCGCCCTGAAAACGTGGATAACCAAAAGGCCCTCAAACGAATTCTGGCCGCTCTGCAAGAAATTCAGAAATACATTAAAATTGTTTTCCCTTTGCACCCCCGGACAGAAAAAAACATTAAAAAATTCGGCCTCAACAGAAAAATTAAAAATTTAAAAAATTTGATCTGCCTCAAACCTATTCGATATCTATCTTTTTTAAACTTAATGATGAACGCCAAGTTAGTGCTGACAGATTCAGGAGGTATCCAAGAAGAAACGACTGTCCTGGGTATTCCCTGCTTAACTTTACGAAAAAATACGGAGCGTCCCGTTACGGTTACCAAAGGCACCAATATGGTGGTCGGAACTAATCCCACCCGTATTTTAAAAGAGACGTTAAAGGTTATCCGAGGTAAAGGAAAAACTGGTCGGATCCCAAAATTCTGGGATGGCCGGACCGCTCAAAGAATAGTTAAAATCCTGGAAAAAATATGAAAGAAACCACCATGAACTTACTTGGCATTTATCCAAAAACCTCTTCTATTTTAATGGTCGGCCCCTATCCGCCTAGTTTAGGTGGTATTTCTATTCATATTAAAAGATTAAAACGCTTACTCCAAAATAATGGGCTTCAGGTTGATGTTTTTAATACGGACCAAGCCCAGAGGTTTAAGGGCCAGAATACTATAAAATTAACCATGAAAATTTTAGGTAATAATTTCAAGATAATCCATGTTCATGGATATCCTTATAACATCTTAAGGATTATCGAAATCGCAAGGAAATTCAAAAGATTTAAATTATATATTACTGATCATAATCCGCGTTTATTCGAAGAACACAAAGGTGATAACATCAAAACTGATTTTTACAGGGGATTTATAGCGGGTTTAGATTATTTAGTTGTTATCGCTTCCCATATCCTTGAAGAATATAAAAAATATGGGGTGACCCCACCGAATAACACTTTAATTCACCCCTCCTTTTTTCCCCCTGATTTGAACGAGGAAGCTGAAGTGTTAAAAACTTATTCAAAAGAACTAACTGATTTTATCGGGAAACACAGACCATTGCTTACGGCTAATGCATCTCGGCTGAACTTTTATGATGAAATTGACTTATATGGCCTTGATCTATGTATCGAGCTGACAGCGAAGTTAAAACAGAAGTTCCCGAAAATTGGTTTTTTATTTGCCTTGGCAAATGAGAACCAACATATCGAATATTTCGAAAGAATGAAAAAGCGAATAATTGAACTCGGCATAGAAGATAATTTTTATTTCATGACGGGCCAAAAAGAGATTTGGCCATTATTCAAAAAGACAGACTTAATGATAAGGCCAACTTATAGCGATGGTTATGGTATAAGTATCGCTGAATCTTTATATTTTGGCTGTCCGGCAATAGCCAGCAATGTGTGCTTAAGACCGAAAGGAACAATTTTATTTAAAAATAGGGATTTAGATGATTTGGCAACCAAGGCAATGCTTGTTTTAAAGAATGATGCGATAAGAGTAGCGTAGTATTAATATGTTAAATAAACGATTGGAATAATTAAGGACTTAATTATGGATTATAAAATGAGAAAATTTAACTTCGTATTAAAAACAAATATGAAATTTGGAATAGGTTTAGTCCAAAACTTAAATGAAGTGCTGAAAGAATATAATATTAAAAAGACGGGGATTATTATAGATCAAGGAGTTTATAATAATAAATTAATAAAACGGGTGCTGGGTAAAGTAAAAAATGATGGGGTCTTGGCTAAAGTTTACAAAAACAGCGTTAGCGAGCCTGATTATGATTATCTTGATAAGTATAAAAGTAATTTTAAGGGATGGGAACCTGATTGTCTGGTCGGCATTGGGGGTGGTTCCACGTTAGATTTAACCAAAGGAATGGCTGTCTTACTCAAAAATCATGGTCCCGCAATCAAGTATCGCGGGTTTCCTCAATTGAAATTTAAACCCATACCGGTTATAGCCATTCCGACCACTGCCGGCACCGGAAGTGAAGTAACGTATAATGCTGTCTTTACAGATACCAAAGAAAAAAGGAAGTTAGGTATAAATTCAAAATTGAATTATCCGATTTGCGCGATTTTAGATCCTCTCCTTGTTTCAGGTTGTCCCAAGTCAGTAATGATTTCATCTGGCATGGATGCCTTAACGCATGCTTTAGAAAGTTTTGTGGCCAAAAATGCTACCCCTATCTCCAGAGTTTGCTCTAAAGAGGCTTTTAAATTAATTTTTAATAGTCTGGGGAGAGTGATTAATGACAGAAACAATGTTGAAATATGGTCTAATCTATTATTGGGAAGTTATTGGGCTGGTATTGCTTTGCCCAATGCTGGTGCGGGTCTGGCCGGAGCCATGTCCTATC
>DAOWBV010000070.1 GCA_030633885.1 Planctomycetota bacterium | reverse complement strand
GTAAAGGTCGGCCGGGTAGAAAAAAAAAGAAACCGCTTAAAAAAAGCGATATTTATCCGTTCAAACATGTCATCAAGCCGCCGCGCGAACTTTTTGGCGAAGTGACCGTGCGGATGGGTTTTGTGACTAAGGCGGAAGTCAACGCGGCGTTGACTGTCCAGCGCGAATTACAGAAAAAACGACGAAAGCATAAATTGATCGGTTTGATCATGCTGGAAATGGGTATTTTAAGTACCACCCAGTTAATTTCAATTTTAAAAGAACTGGAGATCAAAGAGAACGTATGAGGAAAAAAAACGCGCTGAAAAAATCTCAGCGAGTCTTGAAATTTCCCTGCCATTCTAAATACCTGGCCGTGGTGCGTCAGGCGATTCTGAGTATCTGGAAATCACAGAAACTGCCTCTGTCCCAGGGGCAATTGGTTGCTCTGGCGGTCGACGAAGCGGTTAGTTCGATCATCCAGCATGCCCTGGGGATGAAGCGGCCTGACGGCCGGATAACCGTGCGATTGAGTCTGGACCGGGTCTGTTTCAAGGCGATCATCGAAGACCAGACGAACGGGTTCGACCTGAACCTGTTATCGGCCCGAAAGCAAAAATTGATCCTGACAAAAGAAAAAAGATACCAGCTCGGTGTTTTTCTGATCTGCGCCATTATGGATGAAGTCTTTTATAATTATAAAAAAGGGTTCCAGAACGAGTGGCAGCTAATAAAATTTATTGTCCGGTAAACCCCGTTAGAGACATCGGGTATTCTTAGCAATAATTTACGAGCAATAGCGAGTTAATGTTATTAGTCTTGCCATACGACGGTCACCCCTGCCTGCCTCGCCGGAGCGATAGAGCAGGCGGGCCTCTAACGGGATGAAATACAATATTCTGGTATGCGCAAAAAGAACTCGAAGAGACCGAGGTATGATGCTTCCTCTGGATTACCCAGAGCGAATTTCTCTCATTTCTACAAAACCATCCGTGATCTGAAAAACCAAGTCAATTTATTGAAAGGGTACCTGGATTATTCGCCTGATTTGATCGTCGCCGGTGATCCGCAGGGGAATATCGTGGAATTCAATAAAGGCGCCGAAAATTACTGGGTTACAAAAAGGAAGAAGTACTTGGGCAGCCTATCCAGGATCTTTACTTTGACCCGCGGGACCGGAAAAAAATCATGCGGCTGGTACGGGGTAAAGGTGAAGTGGTCGATTATGAGTGTCGTTTGAAAAGTAAGAGCGGACAACTTATTTACATCAGTACCACCCTCTCTTATTTATATGACGCGAAAAAACAGGTCGTCGGTACCATCGGCATCGCCAAAGATATCCGGCGCCGGAAACAACTGGAAAAAGAATTAAAGCGAACCGCCATTACCGACGGATTAACCGGGTTGTTCGACCGTGGTTATTTCAACACTCGGCTAAAAAATGCCGTGGAAAAGTCGAAGGAATACGGTAAACGGCTCAGCCTGATCATGATTGACCTGGATGGATTCAAGAAGTATAATGATAAGCATGGTCATCTGGCCGGGGACAAAGTTTTGCATAAGATCGGCCGTTTGGTCCTGAGTACTATTGATGTTAACCTGGTTTCAGCTTACCGTTACGGTGGCGACGAGTTTGTCATTATCGTCGGAGAGCGATTGCAGGATCTGGTGGAAGCGATCGCTGAAACCGTTGTCCATAAAATCGATCTGAATTTCGGGCTCGTTTCATTGAAGCGAGGGCGAAACGGACCGGCGATTACGGCCAGCGTTGGCGTGGCCAGAATGAAACCTAAACACAAAGTTTATTCCTTTATTAAATTGGCGGATAAGTTGATGTACCGCGCGAAAAAACGCGGTGGAAACCAGGTTTGTCTGGGTTGATCTTGATGGATATTTTATGTTTGAATATTTGATCGGTCAAATTCAAGAGAAAACTCCCACCTATGTGGTCCTGGAAGTGAACGGGATCGCTTTTAAATTATTCGTTCCTCTTTCCACCTATGAAAAACTGCCCGATCAGGGAGAAGTTAAAATATACGTGTCACTGTATTTGCAAAATGCGCTTCAGGGGGTCAACGTCCGGCTTTATGGTTTTGCTTCTACCCTGGAACGGAAATTTTTTCAGTTACTGTCCACCGTTAATCGGGTTGGTCCCAATACGGCATTGAAAATACTTTCCGGGATCTCGCTGGCTGAGTTCCGGCAGGCCGTGTTGTCCGAAGATATCGGTCTGATCGGCCGGGTCAAAGGGGTTGGTCAAAAAACCGCCCAGCGGATGATCGTAGAATTGAAAGAAACTTTTAGGACCTGGGTGGTGCCGGCCGGGTCAGGCCCGCCTGACGGTGAGGCAGGCCGGTCCGGCGGGGCTGATTTTACGACCGATGCCGTTCTGGCCCTGGTTTCGTTGGGTTATTCCCGGCTGGCGGCGGAAAAGGCCGTTAAAAACGCCTGGCAAAAAGTTCCACCCAATAGTCAACTGGCCGATCTGATTAAGATGTCGTTGCGGCAAGCCTGACCCGGATTAAAAATCGGAGGTACCTGATGGCCAAAATGAATTTTAGTACCCTGTTATTGATCGCTGTTTTTATCTGCGGTTATCAAAGTTGTCAGAATCAGCCGGGCAAATTACCGGATGATTATTACCAGCGGGCGACCTATTATTATGACCGGGGTCAGTTTAATCGGGCCGAAGCCCAGTTATTCCGGGCGATTCAGCTCAAACCGGAGTATGCCGAAGCGCATAATTTGTTAGGGGCGACTAATTACGCTCTTTATGAACGTAATTTTAAACGTAATCCTAAAATATCTCGTCAATGTTATCAGCGGGCTCGTCTGGCTTTTCAGGAGGCCATGAAACATAAAAAAGATTATGCCTCGCCTCATATCGGTCTGGCTATCCTTCAGATCCTGAATGAAAACTTTGATGACGCGATTGCCAGTTTGTTGAAAGCCCGGGAGGTGGAACCGCATAATTTTGAGACCATGGTCCAGACTCATTATCATATGGGGCGATGTTATAATTATAAAAAAGAATACCGGAAGTCCCTCGAAGAATTCCGGGAATATTTGCTGCTTAATCCTAATGGTCAGGAAGTCCCCGGCGTTCGGAAGGCTGTCCGGGAAATAGAAGATCACCTTAATCTCAAAAAAGCTTCGCCCCGTTAGAGATCACAAAAATTGCTAAAAAAATATTTAAAACATGCAAAATAAACCAACCTTCGTTAGAAAATATACAATGCGACGGTCGTCCCGAATGGACGACCTGTCTCTAACGGGGTTCGCCAAAATAAAAACCTTATGATCAAAACAAAGGCTAAAATCCTGATTGTCGATGACGAAGAAGCCATGTGCGAACTGCTCAATGTTATTTTAAGCAAAGATGGTTATCAGGTTACGGCGACGACTGACGGATTGGAAGCGCTCAAGTCTTTCAGGAAATCATCTTTTGACGTTATTATCCAGGATATCAAAATGCCGGAAATAGACGGCATTACCTTGATGCAAAAATTTAAAGAGATCGATCCGTTGGTCGCGGTGATAATTATTACCGCTTTTTCTACTGACCAGATCGCCGTTGAGACCATGCGGTACGGGGCTTACGATTACATCAAAAAACCATTCGATAATAATCGGGATGTGAGAGATACCGTGGCCCGGGCGCTTCGCTACAAAGAGGTACTGACTGGTATTAATGTTGATCAGGTGACTTTTGATTCACCTTTGCGGATGATCGTCGGAGCCACTCCGCAAATCAAGGAAATGCACGATATTATCCGACGGGTCTCGGCAACTGATAGCACTGTTTTGATTCATGGCGAAAGTGGGACCGGGAAAGAGCTGGTGGCCCGGGCGATTCATTATCATTCCGCCCGGTCGGGTGACCCGTTTATTACGGTGAACTGCGGCGCCTTTGCCGAAAATCTGCTGGAAAGCGAATTGTTCGGTCACCTGAAAGGGTCTTTTACTTCCGCGGCCAGCGATAAAAAAGGATTGCTGGCCGTGGCGAACAAGGGGACTTTTTTTCTTGATGAAATTGGTGAATTGTTGCTGCCGATGCAGGTTAAATTGTTACGCGTCATGGAAGAAAAAGAATTTAAACCGGTGGGTAGTACGGAGACCAAAAAAGCCGATGTCCGTTTCATTGTCGCCACCAATGCTGATTTGCAGGCAAGAGTTCAGACTGGTAATTTTCGCGAGGACCTTTATTACCGATTGAACGTAGTCGCAATTAAATTGCCGACGTTGCGGGAACGCAAAGGTGATATCCCCTTGCTGGCCGGTTATTTTCTGGCCAAGTACAGTAAGATAATGAAAAAAAACATTACCGGTTTTGCCGACTCCGCCTTACAGATGCTTTTAACTCATCATTGGCCGGGCAATGTCCGCGAATTGGAAAACACCGTCCAGCGGGCCGTTGCCTTGACGGAGGAAACAGAAATCCAGCCGTCAGATTTCGCGGTCAATTTAAAACCGTTCGTCATGTCTGGCCGAGGCGTGATCGCTGAAATAAAGAGTGAAATGGTGAAAGGTGGTTTTAACCTGCCGGAAAAAGTTAAAGAAATGGAAGTTGAACACATTACCCGAGCTCTGCAAATGACTCATGGTCAATTAACCAAGGCGGCCCAACTACTGAACATGAGTTTCCGGGCTCTGCGTTATAAAATAAAAAAATACGGGATTAATAAAGGAAAAGGGGGTTAGTGATGATACCGGTACACGAAGCTCAAAAAATTATTTCTCAGCAACTCCCGACGAAAAAAGTTATCTCCGTGCCGTTGAGGGAATCTTTGCATTACGTCCTGGCGGAAAATGTTTTTTCGGATATCGATCTGCCGCCTTTTGATAAGTCAGCCATGGATGGCTACGCCTTGCGGGCGGATGATATTAAAGGAGCACCTGTGGAATTGGAAGTGATCGAAGTGGTCCCGGCCGGTCAGGCACCCAGTCTGGCCGTGAAACCGGGTAAAGCCATAAAAATCATGACCGGGGCTCCGACTCCGGAGGGGGCTGATACGGTCGTTATGATCGAAAAAACAGAAGCCAGCGAAAAAAATAACACGGTTCGTATTATGGAATCACTGCCGGCCGGTAAAAATATCGCTTACCGTGGCGAGGAGCTGAAAAAAGATGAACAGGTTCTGCCGGCTGGAACAGTCCTGAGACCTCAGGAGATCGGGGTTTTGGCTTCCGTCGGTCAGCCTCAGGTTAAAGTGTACCGGCGGCCGACTGTGGCCATAGTTTCTACCGGTGATGAGTTGGTCGATATTAACGTGAAACCACAGCTCGCCCAGATCAGGAACAGTAACAGTTACGCCACCGCCGCTCAGATCGATCGGATGGGGCTCCGGGTTGAGTTATTGGGTATTGCCCGGGATAATGTTGAGGATTTAACGGAAAAAATTTCACGTGGCCTGGAATCGGATATTTTTATCCTGACCGGCGGAGTTTCGGTTGGGGAGTTTGATCTGGTCGAAGAAGTGTTGAAAAAATTAGGGGTAAAATTATTATTTGAAAAAGTCGCCATAAAACCGGGTAAACCTTTTGTTTTCGGCAAAAAGGAAAATCATCTGGTTTTTGCTTTGCCTGGTAACCCGGTTTCCGCTTTCGTGATCACCGAAATATTCATCCGCCCGGTCGTCAGCGCTCTAACCGGTAACCAGTTTCTGGTCCGGACGCCGGTTTCGGCTCGGATCAGTGATCCTTTTCCGAAGATCACGGTTCGTCAGCAATATGTGCCGGCGATTTTGGACCGTTCGTCAAATTCAGTCGCCGTTGTTAAGTGGCACGGATCAGCTGATCTGGTTTCCGTGACCAAAGCTAATGCTTTGCTGGTGGTACCGCCCAATGTGCCGCCGATCAAAAAAGGCGATTCGGTTGACGTAATACCCTTGCCCCGTTAGAGATGGATAAAATAACTAAAAGTAAGTTGCGGGTTGTCAATAAATCCAATTCTAATAATACATATGCTTCAAGACAGTCGCCCGGGGCGACTTATCTCTAACGGGGTTTAGATTAAAATGATTAACATCAGGTCAAAAAAAATATTTTACGCTTGGCCGTTCCTATCCGCTCTTTTACTCTGGTTATCTTATCATCCCGCTAATTTTAATTTTCTCGTCTGGGTCGCGCTGGTTCCCTGGTTTTTTTACATTGATCGGGAAGAGAAAAAGAAACGTTTAGTCGTGATTGTTTGGCTCAGCGCTTTTGTTTTTTTTCTTCTGGCCATGGGTTGGTTGCGTCATGTCACCTGGCCCGGCCTATTCGTCATTTCTTTTTTTCTGGCCGGGTATTTCGCGCTTTTCGCCTGGCTGGTTAAATTGATCCGGAACCGGTTTGGCCAGGTCATTTTTCTCTGGAGCTTGCCGCTTCTCTGGGTCGGACTGGAATACGTTCGGTCATTTCTCTTTACCGGTTTCCCCTGGTTTTTTCTGGGACACACCCAGTATCAATGGCTGGTTTTTATTCAGATCGTTGATCTGGCCGGGGTTTACGCGGTTTCTTTTATTATTCTCATGATTAACGTTTTTATTACCCTCGTGATAATTAAAATGAGAGAGTCAAAGATTAATTTTATCTTGCAAGATCGAAACGCGGTGGCGATGGGTCTGTTTATCATTGTTTTGTTTGTTTTTGCTCAGGTTTACGGTCTTATCCGATTGAAGACGATCAAGCTCAAGGCCGGTCCGAAAGTGGGTATTGTTCAGGGTAATATTGAGCAGGGGATAAAAGTCAGTGGGAGCCGGGAATTAATCTATGAGAAACACCGGGCCTTGACTGAAAAATTAGCCCGCCAGGATCGGCCGGACCTGATCGTCTGGCCGGAAACCATGTATCCTTATTCGCTTGGTTTTAACCGGGTTGACCCGGACGAAAATGAGGCTTTGATGATTTTCAAGGAACGTTTGCAGGCGACCGCCCGGTCGGTCGCCATCCCTATGTTGGTTGGCGATATTACCCTGGAGATCGATGAACAGCAACAGAGAGATATTTATAATAGTGCTTATTATTTGGATGGAGACGGAACTATTCTGGGGCGTTATGACAAAATGCATTTGGTTCCGTTCAGCGAAGCGCCGACGCTCAGGAATATTTCGCCGGCTCTGGAGCGATTGGCCTTGAAATTCACCTCCCTCAATGAGTTTTTTAATATCACGGCCGGTCAAAATATTACTTCCCTGTCTCTGGCGGGTCGGAAATTCGGAGTGCTTATTTGCTACGAAAGTATTTTTTCCGATCTGGTTCGGGCGAATGTTGAACGGGGGAATGATTTTATCATTAATGTTTCTAATGACGGCTGGTTCAAGAACAGTTCGGAGCTGGATCAGATATTAGCTATGACGGTATTTCGTTGCGTGGAACATAAGATCAGTATTATTCGGGCGACCAATACCGGAATTTCGGCTTTTGTTGAGCCGACCGGTGCTTTGAACATCTGTCGGAATGAACAGGGTGTTTCCAAGGGGGTGGCCGGCGTCTGGGCGCAGCAGATTTCTGTTGGAGGGGAGCGGACTTTTTACACGCGGTTTGGTGATTTTTTCCCATTGGCTTGCTGGTTGATATTGCTGGCAATAATCATAGTGAAATTGTTAAAATTAACTTGACAAGGGATAATATACCGTTACAATAACATTTTATTTACATAATGTCGGTTCAGAATTGAGGTTATTACTATGAGTATAATCACAAAAGTCTTAGTTATTCTTATTCTCGTGATGAGTGCTATCTATCTGGCTTTGGCCGCTACGCTTTTCAGTTACCGCATCGACTTTAAAGAGCAGTTGAAGCAGGTTGACCAAAAATTACAAAAAGAGATCGAAGCCCGCGGTCAGGAAAAAAAGTTTTTAGAGGGTGAGATCCAGACCAAGGGTTTTCTTATTCAGAAACTGGAGACGGAGATCGTGGCTTTAAATGTTTTCGTTAAAACCGCTCAGGACGATCTGATTTTCGCCAAAACGGCTTATACTGAACTTACTAACCGCTTCCAGAAGTTGACAAATAATTATGAAGAGTTAACTAATGATCTTGAGTTCCAGACGAAACGCAATGATGAATTAGAACAGATGGTTTCTGAGTCTCGTGATCTTAAGGCGGCTGCGGAAAAGGACCGTGATTCTTACCAGGCTCGGGTGCTGACGGCCGAGGATAAGTTAGTCAAATTGGAAAAAAGTCTGTCTGAGTTGGAACAATCTTATGTTAAAAAAGCCAAAGAACTATACTACGCTCAAGAATTAATTGCCGCCTATAAAGCCAAGGGTATCGTGTTAGACGATATTAAAAAGAAAGTGCTGGTTGATGGTAAAGTCCTGTCCGTCAGTGAAAAATACAACTTGATGGTGATCAGCGTGGGCAAGAACGATAAGGTCGCGGTCGGGATGGAATTTACGGTCTACCGGGGTGATAAATACGTGGGTAAAATCCGGGTGGAAAAAGTTCAAAAAGATTGGGCTAGCGCCTTTAGTTTAGAGGACTTTCAAGCCGATACTATTAAAGTAGGGGATAGTGTTACTACCAGTGCCTATTAAAGGAGCCGCTCATGGCTGATGATCAAACCCAATTCGAAGGGACCGAATCCGAAGGATCCCTGTCTGACGAACAGGCCGGCGCGATTGGCGAATCGGCAGTGGCGGGAACCGAGGCCGAAGCCGGTGTGTCAGAAGAGATGCCGGAAATGGAGGCCCCGGTCGAGAAACCCAAAAGTAATATTTTCACCTTATTACTGATTATTTCTATCCTCCTGATCGGTGTCGGGATTTATTTAATCGGTTACGAATTGAATAAATTTTATGATGTAGAATTCGCTGGCCTTTTTGAAGCGAGTAGCAGCAGCCCGGTCGGCCAGTAACATCATTAACCATCATAAACTAAAAGGGAGAAAGTCCAGCAATGGCAAATTTTATCGATGATTTTTTTAGTATGTTCTCCACGGATATCGGGATCGATCTGGGAACTTGCAATACCCTGGTTTGCGTTAAAGGCGAAGGGGTGATTATTACGGAGCCGTCGGTAGTCGCCGTTAAAAAGGGAACCAATAAGGTTTTGCTTGGTGGGCAGGCGGTTGGTAATGTAGCCAAGGAAATGCTGGGTAAAACGCCCGGCGGAATCATGGCCGTGCGTCCTTTGCGGGATGGGGTCATCTCTGATTTCGATCTGGCCGAAGCGCTGATCAGATATTTTATTCAGAAAGTCCGTCAGCATAAGGGCTGGAAGTTAATCAAACCGCGGGTGGCCATTTCTATTCCGTCCGGTATTTCCACTGTGGAAAAACGGGCGGTCATTAACTCATCGGAACGGGCCGGCTCCCGTAAGATTTATTTAGTGGTGGAACCGGTGGCCGCGGCCATCGGGATCGGTTTACCGATCCAGGAACCGGTCGCCAGCATGATCGTTGATATTGGTGGGGGTACGACCGAAGAGGCCGTGCTTTCTCTGGGCGGGAGCGTCACTTCCAAAAG
>DAOWBV010000132.1 GCA_030633885.1 Planctomycetota bacterium | reverse complement strand
TGACCTGATGAATACCAAGCTGATCAAAGTCAAAACCGGGACCCGGGAACGCCGGATCACCCGCATCTTCGGTAAATATAATTTTGATGCCATTCCGGTCGTTGACAACCAGAATAAAATCAAAGGGATCATTATTTTCAAAGACGCGATCGATAAGGTTCTGGACCATTTAGCTGAGTCCCGATAGAGATAAGGAGTCTTACGTATGTCTGAAGTTAACGGACCGACACCGGAACAAACGTCCGTCATCGAGCCCAAGAAATCTTCCAAGGGCTGGTGGGCTTCATTACTGTTATTTTTGGCGTTTATCGGGCCCGGCCTGATCACCGGCATTTTCGGTAACGACGCCGGCGGCATTACCACCTATTCAGTTATCGGGGCAAAATACGGGTTAAGCATCATCTGGATGATCATCCCGGTGACCCTGATGCTGGTCATTTTTCAGGAGATGAGCGGGCGCATGGGAGCGATCACCGGTAAGGGATTGTCTGACCTGATCAGGGAAAACTTCGGGATCCGGATAGCTTTCTATCTGATTTTGGCGAAATTATTGGCCGGGATGGCGAACGCGCTGGCGAATTTCGCCGGCATGGCCGCGGCGCTGGAATTGTTCGGGGTGAGTAAGTTCATCACCGTACCGGCCATGGCTGTTTTTATCTGGTTGTTGGCGATCAAAGCTAATTACCGCCGGATCGAAAAAATATTTTTGATCGGGATACTCTTTTACGCCGCCTATATCGTGGCCGGTTTTCTGGCCCCGATCGACTGGTCGGAAGTCGGACGCCAGGTAATCAGACCCAGTATTGATCTTAGTCCAGGGTATTTCTTCCTTTTAGTGGCGCTGATCGGAACGACCGTCGCGCCCTGGATGCCGTTTTATCAACAATCGGCTGTGGTGGAAAAGGAATTAAAGATCTCTGATTACAAATACGCCCGATGGGAAACTCCGGCCGCCGGGCTAAGCGTCGGGGTGATCATCTTTTTTATTATTCTTACCTGTTCCACGCTCGGCGGCGATGGGATCGAAACCGCGGCCGATGCCGCCCGTGCCCTGGCCTATATTCCGGGTGTCGGGCAACACGCCACGATTCTTTTCGGCGGCGGGTTGCTGGTAGACAGTATCGGGGCCGCCCTGATCATTCCTTTGTCTACTTCTTTTTCTGTCTGCGAAATTTTCGGCTGGGAAAGCGGAGTGAATAAAAGTTTCAGCGACGCGCCCCAATTTTACGGGCTTTTTACCTTGCAAATATTTGTCGGGGCGGCTATAATATTAATTCCTGATATTTCGTTGATCGGGGTCATGCTGATCTCCCAGATGATCAACGGGTTGCTGTTACCTTTCGTCTTGATCGCCATGTTGTTTCTGGTGAACGATAAAAAGATCATGGGCCAGTATACGAACCGGCCGCTTTTTAATCTGGCGGCAATAATTTGCACTGTTTTGGTTAGCGCCGCGGCGATCATCCTGGTAGCGATGGCCATTTTTAATTTTAACTGAAACTGAGCGAAAAAATTATGTGCGGTGTTATCGGCATTTGTGGTGAACAGGAAGTCGTGAACGAACTGATTGCCGGCTTGAGCGCTCTCCAGCACCGGGGGCAGGACGCGGCCGGGATCATCACCTGCTCCAAACGATTCAATATCAAAAAAGGCAATGGGCTGGTCCATAATGTTTTCAAATCGAAAAATGTGGCTCGTCTCCAGGGAAAACTCGGCATCGGGCACGTTCGCTACCCGACCGTCGGGGGCGGCGACCTGGTTGACGCCCAGCCGTTCTTTCTGAATTCCCCGCTCGGGATCGCCATGGCCCACAACGGCAACGTCACTAATTTCTGGGAATTGAAAGAAGAACTTTTCAAAAAGAATTTCCGGCATATCAATTCCAACTGCGACGCCGAAGCAATCTTAAATGTTTTTGCCGATGAGCTAAGCAAACAGGACCTGGCTAAATTCGGTCCGGAAACAGTTTTTAAAACGGTCAAGGGCGTTTACCGGCGGGTCAAGGGCAGCTACGCCACGCTGGCTCTTATTCCCGATCGCGGCCTGGTCGCTTTCCGGGACCCGCATGGTATTAAACCGTTGGTATTCGGAAAAAAAGGTAATAATTACATGTTTGCTTCAGAAAGCGTCGCTCTGGATATTCTCGGTTATGAATTTATCCGCGACCTGAAACCGGGTGAAGCGGTGTATATCGAGGAACGCGAGCAATTTTTCAAAGAAGGGCGCCGGGTTTACGAACGCCAGTTAGTCAAAGAACAGCATCGGCCCTGTATTTTTGAATGGGTCTACTTTGCCCGGCCCGACTCGGTGATGGACGGGATCAGTGTTTATGAATCCCGGATCCGGTTAGGTTATGAACTGGCGCCGGAAGTCAAGAAGCAAAAATTAAAACCGGACGTAGTTGTACCGGTTCCGGATACGGCCCGGCCGGCGGCGACCGCCTTAGCCCGTCGTTTGGACGTACCGCTGAGTGAGGGATTGATCAAGAACCGATACATCGGCCGCACTTTTATTATGCCCGGTCAGGCGGCAAGAGAGCGGTCGGTCCGGCAGAAATTGAACCCGATCCGTTCCGAGATCCGGGATAAAAAAGTCCTGCTGGTGGATGATAGCATTGTTCGGGGGACAACCTCACGTGAAATCATTAACCTGATCCGCGGCGCCGGCGCTAAAGAAGTCTATTTCGCGGTCAGCGCGCCGCCTTTGAAGTTTCCCTGTGTTTACGGGATTGATATGCAGACCCGGAGCGAATTCATCGCCCGCGATCGCCAACCAGATAAGATCGCCCGCGAAATTAATGCCGACGCTTTGATCTACCAGACTCTGGACGGACTAGTCAAGGCGGTCGACCCGAAACATAAGTTCTGTACCGCTTGTTTCACCGGCACTTATCCGACTGAAGTACCGGAGCGGTTTTTCAAGGAGATCGAGCGGGAACGGCTCTGTGTCAAAGGAATGCATCTCGGTTGTGAAAGTTAAGCTGGTCCTGGATTAATAACTGGAGACAAGTTTTCATCTGTCTTTTCCCCTACTATTTTTTATTCCGCGGGCACTAATCAATAAGTGTGCTTATACCGAAGGAGCGAGAAATGAGTAATTTAATCAAATTTGCCGTTCTAATTTGTTTGTTGAGCTTTATTGGTTGTATCACGGTCAATCCGCCGGGCACGAAACCGGCCAAGACCGTCAAAAAAAATGATGACAAAAAAGAAGAAGAAAAAGATGACGAGATGAAACCTGTTAAGGAAGTAACCAAAGATACGGAGGTCCTGAAGGGCCTTTTTACAACCTATCAGAAGAAAAAACATCTTTATTGGGAAATTTTACCGGACCAGCTCAAGGATGATTATATTTTCATGGCGGCCATTGAAAAAGGGACCGGGGCCGATGGTCTGTTGGCCGGTTGTCCTTTGGACGACAGTTTGATCTATCTGAAACGGGTCGAAGATAAGATCCTTTTTTACAAACGGAATGCTTTTGTCCGGGCCGAGCCGGGTTCGCCGGAAAGAATCGCGGTTGACCGGGCCTTTACCGACTCTTTACTGGTTTCGGCTAAGATCGAATCGATCAATCCGGAAAATAAGGCCGTTCTGATCGATCTGCACCCGCTGTTTATCGCCGATCTTTCTTCCCTGGCCCGCCGGCTGAAAGATTATTCTTTGAAGAAAGATGACAGTTACCTGCAAAGCTTCAAGAATTTCCCGAAAAATATCGAACTAGTCTTCCGTTATAATTTTACCGGCAAAAAAGATAAGCGGAAACAGGAAGTGCCTGATGCCCGCAATATGGAATTAGGCGTTCATTACAGTTTTTCCCGTTTACCGGCTTCGACAAAGGATTACCGGCCCCGGCTGGCCGATGACCGGGTCGGGTATTTCCAATCTTACCTGAAAGATTTTTCCAGCACTGATCCGAAGACCCCGATCGTCAGCTATGTTCGGCGCTGGCGATTGGAAAAATCCGATCCGGAAGCGGAATTATCACCCCCGAAAAAACCGATCGTTTTTTATATCGATAAAGCTACTCCGCCTGAGCATCGTCAGGCCGCCAAAGAAGGGGTCCTCATGTGGAATAAGGCCTTTGAGAAAATAGGGTTTAAAGACGCTATCGAAGCCCGAATGCAACCGGATGATGCGGACTGGGAGGCCGCTGATATCCGGTATAATGTGATTCTCTGGGTCACCTCCCACAGTTCTTCTTTTGCCGGGTTGGGACCGTCCCGGGGTAATCCTTTGACCGGTCAATTGCTGGACGCTGATATCCTGATCGAAAGCGAAATTTTTAAACGGCTCGGCCGGTTTTACCATTATTATGTTGATGGTTCATCAGCTCCGTCAGAAACAAATTACCGATCGGAAGAATTTTCCTGCGCGGCTTCCCGCGCACTGGAAGAAGAAGCCAGTTTCGCCGCCCTGACCATGTTCGCCCGTGGTGAACTGGAAAGCGCCGGAGAGGTCCCCCGGGAATTTATTAATGAATATATCAGAGAACTGGTCTGCCACGAAGTCGGGCACACGCTCGGGTTGCGGCATAATTTTAAAGGTACGACCCTTCATTCGTTAAAAGACCTTAATAACAAACAATTGGTCAGTCAACAGGGTTTATCTTCATCGATCATGGATTATACTCCGGTGAATGTTCATCCCAAAGAAGTTGATACCCACTATTTTTCGCAATCGGTTGGACCTTACGATTGCTGGGCGATCGAATATGGTTATAAACCGATCGAGGCGGATTCGGTCGAAGGAGAATTACCGGCCTTAAAAGAGATCGTCGGCCGGGCCGGCCGGCCGGAGCTGGCTTTTGGTTCGGATGGCGATGCCGATAGACTTGACCCGGAATGTACTCGTCATGATTTGGGGCGGGACCCTTTTGAATTCTGCCTGCAACGGACGAAACTGGTGGAGGAATTACTGCCGAAGCTGACCGCGAAATTGCTGAAAGAAGGCGAATCTTACAGCGAATTACGCTACGCTTTCGGTCGCTTGCTGGCCGTTTATCGCAGCTCGGCTCTTTTGGCTTCACGCCACATCGGTGGTGTCCATTTCCGGCGGGAACATTTCGGTGACACGGAACGTGATCCTTTGCAGGTCGTTCCGGCCGCGCGTCAACGGGAGGCCCTGGATTTTATACTGGATAATATATTTTCTGACAAACTTTACCAACAGTTTACCCCGGAATTGCTGAACAAACTGGTCCCGAAACGGGCGGCGGATTGGGGCGGTCGCCATGATGTCCGATACCCGACCCACCAAATCGTTTTAAAGATCCAAAGTCAAGTCTTGGATCATCTACTCAGTCATTCAGTCATGAATTCACTGCTTAATTCCGAAGATCAGTTTCCGGAAGGGGACCCGGTTTTTACTTTGGCTGATCTTTTCCAAGAATTGACCTGGGGAATCTGGTCGGAATTAAAAAACGAATCGCCCAAACACAAGTTTTCCAACAAGACGCCTTTTATTTCCACTTACCGCCGGTCTCTGCAGAGAGCTTACGTCAGTCGATTGATCAAAATCGTTTTTTCTCCGTCGCAGGCTAACCCGGAAAAAGACATCCCGGAAGACGTCCGGTCCTTAAGTTGGAAATTATTAAAGGACCTGAAACAAGCGATCGATCTGACACTGGAGAAATTTGACGGAACTCTGAACCTGGCCAGCCAGGCGCACCTGG
>DAOWBV010000096.1 GCA_030633885.1 Planctomycetota bacterium | reverse complement strand
CGAATGTTCAATGCCCGGGAAGGGCTGACTAAAGAAGATGACACCCTGCCGAAACGATATTTTGACGACCCCATGCCGCTAAAAATATCCAAAGGACACCACGTGGACCGGACCCAATTTGCCGCCGCCCGGGGCCGCTATTACCAGATGCGTGACTGGACGGACGAAGGAATGCTGAAACCGGAACGCGTTAAAGAACTCGAAGGAATCAAGTAATGAAATATTTGTACGCTTATCCCGAACTCTGCACCGGCTGCCGGGAATGCTCAATCGCCTGCTCACTCACCAAGTTCGGCGAATGCAACCCGAAAAAGGCGGCTATTAATATCGTCCGGGACGAGTTCGAACGATTTGAATATCCTATTATCTGCATGCAGTGCGAAGACGCCCAGTGCCAGAAATTCTGCCCCCAGAATGCCTACGGCAAAGAAGATGAAGTAATCAAGTGGGACAAAAATAAGTGCATTAAGTGCCGTTTCTGCGTTACTGTCTGCCCCTATTCGGCCATCACGGTCATGGACGGCGAGATCATCAAATGCGATCTCTGCGGCGGCGACCCCAAATGCGTCAAGGTCTGCTCCACCAATGCTATCCGCTACGAAGAAGAAACTCACGAATTAGCCGATAAACGTAAGACCCTGGCAAAAAAACTCCTGGGAAAAGAATAGATCTATGCGCTACGAAGAACCGGTTTATCGTCCACCCTCTGAAGCCAATAGTCTCCTGATCCAAGCCACCCTGGGCTGTCCTCATAACCAATGCACTTTCTGCGGTATGTACAAGGGTAAAAAATTCCGTATCCGCCCGGTCTCAGAGATCAAAGAGGATATCTGTCTGGCCAAAGAATCCTACGGTGACTCGGTGCCTGAGGCAGACCCGTCCTTTGGCGGGCACGTCGAAACCATGTTTTTTCCGGATGGCAACACGATCATCATGAAAACCGATCAATTAGAGGAAATATTCAAATTCGCCTATCAGACCTTCCCGAATCTAAAAAGGATCACTCTTTACGGTTCGGCCAAGATCATCAAGTTCAAAACCCTTGAAGAGCTGATCCGTCTGAGAAAAGCCGGTCTGAAAAGGATCCATATGGGATTGGAAAGCGGGAACGACCGGATCCTGAAAAAAATACAGAAAGGTGCTGACGCCCAGACCATGACCGAGATCGGCCAGCGCGTCAAAAAAGCCGGTATGGAACTGAGCGAATATGTTCTGATCGGCATTGGCGGCGAAAAACTCTGGCGGGAACACGCTGTTGATACGGCTGATGTTTTGAACGCGATAAACCCTGATTTTATCCGATTACGTACCTGGGTACCGGTCCCGGTCGCGCCTCTTTATAAAGATTACGAAGCCGGTGATTTCAAATTACTCTCACCTCACGCTGCCTTGCGGGAAATAAAACTGCTCCTCGAAAAACTTGAAGTATCCAGTCTTTTCCTCAGCGATCACATCTCAAATTTCGTCAATATCTCCGGCCATTTACCGCGGGATAAAAAAAGCATGCTGAAAAAGATCGATGAGGGGCTGCAACTTGATGAGTCCTCTTTTCGAACGGAGATTATCGAACGGTTGTAAAAAAATCGGTAGGCACCGATCTTTATGATCGTTGATATCAACGAGGTTAAACTTCGTTGTCTACCAAAGCACCCAATATATTTTATTTTTGTAAAACCGGTACAAAATTGTCCCGCAAAATTTTTTCTTTGCTATCGGAAATATCCGTCTTCTTTTTAATACAGGACCAGATAAAACCCAGTTGCCGGAACGGACCGATCGATTCAAACCCCACGATCACATTATCCCTGATCAACGCTTTGCGAAACGACTTTTCATTCCGGAACGAAATAATCTCACATTTTTTATCGCGTATCTCGATCTGCCCCATGGAAACAATCGGCACACCGGCAATATTCAGAACATTAATCGAATCTGAACCGTCGTAAACAGTTTCCTGACCAACCATATTCAATCCGGCAACCCGGCCCTGCTCCACCGCGTTCGGCCAGATGGCATTGATCGTTTTCACCCCGGTCAAGTAATCCGGTGTTTCCGCCACATCGCCCGCGGCGTAAATCGAAGGATCGCTGGTCCGGAGATATTGATCGACCTCGATCCCCTGATTGACTTGCAGATCACTACCGTTGATCATCTCGATGTTCGGCCGCACACCGATAGAAACCATGACCAATCCGCAGTTGATCAATTTGTTATCAGACAGACGGACACCGGAAGCATTTTTTTCACCGGTGATTTTTTTTACGCCACTGCCCAATCTCACTTCCACCCCGGTTGATTTCAGTAGTTTTAACGCTTCAACCGCTATTTCCGGATCCAGCATCCGGGCCAGGATCCGATCCATCATCTCTACTATCACCACATCGATCTGATGCATTTTCAAAGCCATGGCCGCTTCGATCCCGGTAAAACCGGCCCCGATGATCACCGCCTTTTTCACCCGGTTCTTCCGGGCGTAATTCATGATCTTTTTGGTGTTCTCCAGAGTATCCATAAAGAAAACACCTTTTTTGTCTATTTCTTCGATGGGTGGAACGACCGGCCGGGCCCCGGCGGCGATCAGTAATTTATCGTAAGAAAATGATTTGCCGTTCTGCAAAATGACCGACTGGCGTTCCGGCACGATCTTGCAGACCGGACTGCCGAACACCGTTTTGATCTTCAATTGCTTGTAGAAATCCTTATCCAACCGGGCCGTGTATTTCTGGGTCAGTTCTTTCGAAACGACATACGGCAAAGCGCAGAGCGAATAAGCCGCGTCGCGTTCTTTGGAAACGATCTGAATTTCAACTTTTTTATCAACCGAACGAATGGCCGTGGCCGCGCTGATCCCGGCCGCGCCATTACCCACAATTATAATTTTCATAAATTTAAAGTCTGCAATATCTACATTGTAACAATTGACCTCAACGACTCACCCTTCCTTAATATTTCGAACGCTTCGTTGATCTGATCAAGTTTGAATTTATGGGTCACTAAAGGTTTTACCTGGACTTTCCCGATCCGGACCATTTCGATCAGCGGCGGGTAATCCACCGGTCGGCAACCGAGCGAACCGACCACTTCCATCTCAAAAAACATGGTCTTGGCCCCTGACACAGTCAAGTCTTTAGCCGTGTAACCAACCACACAAAGCCGACCGCCTTTTTTCAAAGTATTAAAAGCCTGAGTAATGGTCTTCGGATTCCCGATCGCTTCAAAAGCCACGTCGGCCCCGCCTTTGGTCATTTTTTTTATCTCTTTCTCAACTTTTTCGTATTTCGCGGCATTAATTGTTAAAGTCGCCCCAAATTTTTTGGCCCATTCCAATTTTTTTTCACTGATATCCACGGCCACCACGATCGCGCCGGCAACCGCGCTGAGTTGAACCAGATTTATCCCGACCCCGCCGCAACCGAAAACGACCACCGTCTGACCCGGCTTAACCTGACCGCGGTTTTTCACCGCGTGGAAAGGAGTGGAAATAGCGTCGGCAATGATAGAACCTTCTTCCAACGGGATCTCTTTCGGCAATGAGAACGCGTCCTTGGCCGGCGCCCGGACAAATTCCGCGTAGGCGCCGTCAATATGGTTGCCGAACATAACCATACTCTGACATATGTTCTCCCGACCCAACCGGCAGAACTCGCAGGTCCCACAGGTTATTACGGCCGGTAACAGAACCCGGTCGCCCTGCTTAAAGTTTTTGACGTTCGCGCCCAGTTCGTCCACCGTCCCGGACGCTTCGTGCCCCAGCACCATCGGCGGCTTTTTAAATGTCGGCACCCCGTGATCTATATAATGTAAGTCAGTGTGGCAAACCCCGCAGGCGGCTACTTTGACCAGGATATCATCCGGCCCGATCTTTGGTTTCGGGTAATCTTCAATCTGCAAAGGTTTTTTCGGCCCGTGAAATACTGCTGCTTTCATAAAAATTCATCCTCCAAATTTTTATCACTACGGACAGGACGTTGTCCTGCCCCTACTGATCACTGGTTACTGGTCACCTTTTTTCTGGTATAGATCGTCTTATACTTATCCGGTTCCGCGGCCAGGCACGACTGACATTCATTTTCATTGCTCAAGTCCGCCGCTTCCAGCCGGACTTCAAGGCCAAGTGATTGATACAGTTCGACCGACTCACTCAACCTCGGTTCGCTGGTCGTAAACTGCTTAGTCCAACCCTCGGCTTCTAAATTTTTCCCCATACTTCCATCTGCCAAATCAGCAAAATCCGCGGTTTAAAAATTAATAAACACTCCGTACATCAAACCGCCGAAATCGGTCTCCAATTTCTCCCAACAGCCGGCCCAGGGAGTACCGGCCTTATCTTCACCTTCCGTATCGAATTTCATGTATTTATACCCGGTCAATACTTGTATCCGATCGTTTAATCTGTAATTTAAGGTCATTTCATATTCCAGAGCCGTCCCGTCGGCTGCGATCTGTTCCCGTTGCTGCTGATTCACCGGCCTGTTAGGATACCGTAAGCCATCATAATCCGCGACTAAAAGCGGCACGTACCCCAGAGCCCCTTGAAATAATAATTTTTTGTTCAATTGAACTTTACCTTTGATCCGAAAAGCAAATCCCCGGTAAACCAGATCGTAATTCTGCCATTCTTCGGACCAGGAAATATTGGTCGTGACGTAATTCTCCATCAGTACAGTCGGATCATTATAACTGACTGAATTTTTCAGGTAGAGATAACCAAAACAAGTTTCGATCCGTTGCGCGGACTCAACCGGTTCCGGCCGGTTATGAACCGCGTAACCTACGTATAAATGATAAAATTGGGTCTTGCCTTTGCTGGTCGATTCGGAAAGAAACCAAAGCTTCCCGGACGCATCCCAATCAGTATCGGTCATAGCACCGTCTTTTAATCCTCCCTGCCCGAAATAAAAATCAAAAGAATATGATGGCTTAACCTGCTGATCGATCAATTCCAATTTTCCGATCCAGATATTACCGTCCACCTCATGTTCCAACAACCAGCTATTATTAGCGGTCGGTGGGCCACCATTGAGACTGGAATCACCGGTCGCGATCCAATTCCATAAAGAAAATTTAATTTTTAACCCTTCGCCTGAAGAATCAGCATAAGCAACCCGGTTTTTGAGTTTGGACGATGAAACCTGATAAAGGCCAGCAGTTAAAATTTTTTCACTCAGACTCAAGTAACCGGGTGTTTTAATGAATGATTCTTCCGCCTGCACCGGTAGAGTCACTACCAATGCAAGTAAAGAAAAAAGTATTAAATAACATTTCATGAATCTGTTTAATCCGTTTAATCCTGTTATTAAAATAGATCATCCAGCTCATCCGACCCGCCGCCGGGCATTCGGCCATGCTTCTGGAGAAACTGCTGGATCAACTCACTCTCCCGTTTAGTATACATTTTATCTTCTTCGTATTCAAAATATCTGGCCTTTTCGTTGGCGCTTAACTGTTCACCCAACCCGGCTCGCAGATTCAGCACCCCCTTGATCTGAATGACTTCTTTTTTTTCATCAAACAATTTAAAAACACCTTCGGCCTCAGGAACTTTTGACAGTTGCTCATCTTTTAATTCAAGATGCTGTTCCGGCGGTAACTGAACCGGTTGCATCAACAACCGCGCATCACATTGTAAACATCTTTTCGCTTCAGTAACGGCCATTTTTGACTGATAACCTTTTTCGATCTCGTTGAATCCTTTGATCCGTTCGGACACCGGCACACACGGCATCGCTACTCTGGTCCAATCCGCGAACCCCTCGTCCCGGCCGAATTTTTTTGACGGTTTATCTAATTTCACTGCCTGGTCTATCTGCCCACCCCCACCTAAATATTTATCTATCTCCCCGGCTGCTTTTCGTCCATCGGCAATGGCATCAATCACGGAACCGGGGTTATGAACGATCTCGCCACCGGCAAAAACGCCATCGGTTTCCGTCATTAAAGATTTTTCGTTTACCTTGACAACCTGCCCGCCTAAGCAGTCCCAATCCTGCGTCTGGCCGATCGCCATGATCACTAAATCAGTCGCCACAGAATTGCAAACATTCTGATCGAATTTCGGGTCAAACTTACCGGACTCGTTAAAAACGCCCAGACATTTGGTAAACTCAATATTTTTTATTTGCTCACCGTCGGAAACTATTTTTTCGGGTCCCCAACAGCAGTTAAGAACTACGCCTTCTTCCCGGGCCTGGGCGATTTCCCAATCATGGGCCGGCATTTCATCTTCGGATTCCAAACAGCTCAGCTGAACCTCTTTCGCACCCAACCGCCGGGCCGACAAAGCCACATCGATCGCCACGTTACCACCGCCGATCACCACAACATTCTTATCTTTCAGATCGATCTTTTTACCCTGCCGGATATCATTAAGAAAATCTATACCCCAGAGCACGTTTTTATGGTTAACGCCTTCAATCTCGATCTTTTTAGGCAGTTGAGCTCCCAGCGCCAGAAAAATCACCTTGAAACCATCCTTTTTCAGAGAATCAATAGTGCTATCTTTCCCCAGCGTGGTACTGGTTTTTATAGTCACGCCCTGCTGCACGATAAACTCAATGTCTTTTTTCAGGTCTTTTTCGGATAAACGATAAGCCGGGATACCATAGCGCATCATGCCGCCGGGCTCGGGCCGGGATTCAAAAACCGTCACCGGGTATCCTAACCGGACCAGATAAAAAGCAGTTGTTAAACCGGTCGGACCGGAACCAACCACCGCGACCTTCTTATCATGTTTGTAGCTGCGACCTTTACGGTCGCCCTGCCTCGCCGGCAGGCAGGCCTCAGAAGCGGGGACAAGCCCCGCAGCTACAGAACCCTGTATTCCGTTCTCTTCCGCGAACCGTTTCAACGCGCAAATGGCGATCGACTCGCCCAGTTTCTTCCGCCGGCATTTGTCTTCACAGGGATGAAAACAGACCCGTCCCAACACCGTGGGCAACGGAACTCTTTCCATAATAACGTTTAATGCTTCTTGCGATTTCCCATCTTTTACCGCGCGTACATAAGCCGGAATATTTATCCCGGCCGGGCAGGCGGTTATACAAGGTACGAGCGTGGCTGCACGGTCTGTGATCTTTTCCTTATCCAGCAAGGCACCGGTCGGACAGACCTCCACGCAGGCCGTGCAAAACTTACAACCGGAATCCTTAAGCGTTTCCGCTCGGGTCCCGACCGTAACCAAACCGTTGTCCTGACCAACAAATCCCAGGGCATCAATTTCTCTGACCTCTTTGCACACCCGTACGCAACGGGTACAACCGATACATAAATTATAATTGCGGATAAAAAGAGGTTCCTGGTCAAAGATCGGAAGGTCTCGCGGTATATAGCGCGGTGTCTCGGCCTTGATGCCGATATATTCCGAAACCTTTTGTACTTCGCAACTACCGAATTTCAGGCAGCATCGTTCCTTTTCCGGCACGTTACTGGAACACTGGGTCAAACTGCAACCCTCCTTCTGAGCGCAGGTCAGACAGGCATGAGGATGCGTCGCCAGGATCTTACTCAGGTTTTTCTGGCGTTCCGCTTTAACTTGCTCTGTTTCAGTTTGAACAATCAGCCCGTCTTT
>DAOWBV010000062.1 GCA_030633885.1 Planctomycetota bacterium | reverse complement strand
GAAATATTGAAGTGGGAGCCGAAGCTGTTGATCGTGAAAAAGGGCGAGCACGGGGCTTTACTGATCACGAAAAAAGATTTCTTTGCCATCCCCGGTTATCCGGTGGAATTGGTTCGGGACCCGACCGGGGCCGGAGATTCTTTTGCCGGCGGGATGATGGGCTATCTGGCCCAGGCGCCGGACCTGTCTTTTAAAACCATCAAAAAAGCGTTGCTGCACGGTAACGTTATCGCGTCTTTTGCGATCGAGGATTTCGGGTTAGAAAGATTAAAACGGACCGGCGGCGCGGAAGTCAAAAAGCGTTACCAGAATCTGACCAGGATGATGACTGTATAATAGAAATTCCCCGCCCCGAAGGGGCGAGGCTCGCCCAAAATCTTGGGCGGCAAATAACAAATTTTATCATTATTTAGCCGTCTGAAGTCCCTTCTAATAAGAGGGGACTTAGGGGTGTGTTAGATTCCCGTTCCTATTTCACTTAGTTAAATAATCACCAAATTTTAAACAAATCAGAGTAACGCCTGCGCGGTGATTGGAATTTGAGATTTAATTGTTATTTGGTGCTTGAGATTTGGTATTTCTAACAATTATCTCTTAGAGAACTGGGTGCCGCGCCGGGCGCCGTGGCGACCGTACTTTTTCCGTTCCTTCATGCGCGGGTCTCGAGTGAGGAATTTTTCTTTCCGCAAGACCACTTCAAAAGTATCATCCGCTTTTTTCAAAGCGCGGGCTAAACCTAACCGGAACGCGCCGGCCTGACCGTTTTTTCCGCCGCCGGTTACCCGGGCCTGCACGTCATAACGGCCCAGGATCTTAAGAGCTTCCAATGGTTGGAGCACGATCCGCTGGGCTTTTATGGTGACAAAATATTTAGTGTATTCGTGTTTATTGACGATGATCTTGCCGGTGCCTTTTTTCAAAATAACGCGCGCCACGGCGCTTTTCCGTCGACCGGTACCGCGATAAGATAACTTCTCGATCATGCTGTTTTCTCTCCAAAAAATGGAGTACACCAGATTGTCTCAATCTGGTGTCATTCGAGGTTGAGACAACCTCGAATACTCCAGGGGAATTTAAATTTTTAATACTTCCGGTTTTTGTGACGCGTGCGGATGGTTCGGGCCCCGATAGACTTTCAGTTTCGAGACCATGTTTTTACCTAATTTGGTCCGGGGCAGCATCCGACGGACGGCTTCGGAAACGATCCGGTCCGGGTGCTTGGCTTTCATGACTTCGTAAGGGATCACTCTTTTCCCACCGTAACCGGAGTAACTTTGATAGTTTTTGGTTAACGCTTTGTTGCCGCTGACCTTGACCTTTTCGGCGTTGATTACGATGACAAAATCACCGGTATCAATATGGGCCGTATAAGTCGGTTTGTGTTTGCCCATTAAGATCATGGCGATCCGGGTAGAGAGCCGCCCCAGGATTTTGTCCGTCGCGTCGACCAAAAACCATTGTTTTTTCAGGTCTTTCGGTTTGGCCAGATAAGTTTTGGTTAATTTGACAGCCATAGCTTGATTCCCAAATTAAAAATGAAAACGGTAACTTTAGCATAAGTTTAATCGGCTGTCAAGAATTTTAATGGAAAATAGTGACAACTACCCGGGTGGTTGATACAATCCGTGATATGTTAAGATTAATTAAATACCTGTCCCGATTATTATATCGGGGTTGGGGGCCGGTATTTCTTTACGCCGGGTTGATATTCTATATTTCCGGCCGATCATTGCCGGCGGCGCCGGTCTACGTGCCATTTTTCGACAAGATCGCTCATTTCTTTGAATACGCGTTGTTGGGCGGTCTGGTCTACCGGGCTCTTAAGAATTCGTCTGTTACGTGGGGGCGGAAAAAAAGGGCCTTTCTCAGTGTGTTGCTGACGATGTTGTATGCTTTTTCCGATGAAGTGCACCAGTTTTATGTGCCGAACCGGCTGATGAGCGCCGGCGATTTTCTGGCCGACGCGCTGGGCGCGATCGCGGTGGTGATGGTGATCGAATTTATCTGGCGGGTAAATCGTTCCTGAAACCGGTTATTTCTTTTTTTCTTCCAATAATTCTTTCAATTCCTGCAATTTCTCCAGTGCCTTGAGCGGGGTTAGATCATTGACATCCATTTCTTTGAGGGCCCGGGCGACCGGGTGGGGCAGTTGGTTGAAAAGACTCAGTTGGAATGGATCGGGGGCGGTGATTTTGTCTGTCCGCGGCGGGGCGAACCCCGATGGAATCGGGGCAAAGCGTGGTTTATCTTTTTCATCCAGGGTCTGGGCTTCTAAATTCGTCAGGATCACTTTAGCCCGATCGATCACTTCCTTGGGGATACCGGCCAACCGGGCCACGTGGATCCCGTAACTTTTGTCCGTTCCGCCGGCCACGATCTTTCGCAGGAAAACTATTTTTTCACCCCACTCTTTGACGGCGATATGGTAATTTTTGACGCCCGGTAAGAGAAGTGATAGTTCGGTTAATTCATGATAATGGGTGGCAAAAAGGGTGCGGCTGGCCAGTCGGTCATAAATGTATTCGGTGACCGCCCAGGCAATGCTGACCCCGTCAAAGGTGCTGGTGCCGCGTCCGATCTCATCCAGGACGATCAAACTGCGCGGGGTGGCGTTATTGAGAATGTTGGCGGTTTCGTTCATCTCGACCATGAAAGTACTGGCCCCGCGGGTGAGTTCATCTGAAGCGCCGACCCGGGTGAAGATCCGGTCGACCACGCCGATCGAGGCTTCTTTGGCCGGAATAAAACTGCCCATCTGGGCCATCAGGACGATCAGGGCCACCTGTCGGATATAAGTTGATTTGCCGGACATGTTGGGGCCGGTAATGATCATGATCCGGTTGTCATGACCGTCCATTAAGACGTCATTGGGGACGAATTTTTCTTCCAGTACTTTTTCCAGGACCGGGTGACGTCCGTCAGTAATTTTTAATCCGGCTTGGTCCGTTATTTCCGGTTGACAGTAATTATTTTCCCGGGCGACGTGGGCCAGGGCGGTCAGAACGTCAAGTTGGGCCAGGGCCTGGGCGATCTTTTGCAGGGCCGGGATAGCGGCGTTGACTTTTTCCCGGATCGCCAGAAACAGTTCGTATTCCAGCTTACGGGAACGCTCTTCCGCGTTCAGGACCTGCGTTTCGTAATCCTTTAACTGCGAAGTGATGTAACGTTCAGCGTTCTTTAAGGTCTGTTTGCGAATATAATCTGACGGCACTTTGTCTTTATGGAGGTTGGTTACTTCCAGGTAATAACCAAAGACATGGTTATAGCCGACTTTCAGGGAATTGATGCCGGTTCGTTTGATCTCCGCGGCCTGAAAACGGGCGATCCAGGATTTCCCGTCCCGGGAAATACCACGCAGTTTATCCAGTTCCTGATGATAACCGGTTTGGATCAGGCCGCCTTCGGTGATCTCGATGGGCGGGTCTTCAGTCAGGCTCTGACTGATGAACTCCTGGAGATCTTTTAACGGATCAAGGTTGGAGAAAATATTTTTGATCAGGTCAGCTTGATTTTTGACCAGGAAACTTTTGATGACCGGGATCATCTGGAGGGCCAGCCGGAGCGAAACGATATCCCGGGCGTTGGCCCGGTTGGCGCCGAGTTTAGCGGTGATCCTTTCCATATCGCAGATATCTTTTAATTGTTGCTGTATCCCCTGCCGTTGGACCAGGCCCTCGTAAAATGAGCTGATCCCGTCCTGGCGCTGTTGGATCGGTTCAATATCGATCAGCGGCGCGGTGATCCATTCTTTCAGTAACCGGGCGCCCATACCGGTGACGGTTTTATCCAGCACGCCGAGTAAAGAACCGGCGCGGTCCTGACCCCTGATGGTTTCGGTGAGTTCGAGCGAGATCTGGGTGGTCCGGTCGAGAAAAACACGATGGGCGCGGCTAAATTTTTCTATTTTGGTGATATGCTTCAGGGTGGTTCCGACAATTTTTGATGGTGTTTGAGCTTGTCGCGACGAAACTTTCTGGGTGTCGTAAAGGTATTGAAGCAGGGCACCGGCCGAAGAAACCGCCGGTCCGAGGTCATCACAGCCAAAGCCGGCCAGGTTCTTGGTTTTAAAGTGTTCGGTCAAAAACTTATAAGCATTGGTTCGGTCAAAGGCCCAGGCGGGATACGGCGTGATCATACCCCGAAAATTATTTTTAATAGTATGGCCTAATGTGGTGGCCGTGGTTTTTTCCGGCGCCGGACCGGGAGCGGGACGTTTTGGGCGCCGGCCTTCGTTTTCGTTATCGGTTAAATTATCCGGCAGGAGACATTCGGCCGGATTGAGGCGTTGGAGTTCATCCAGCGCTTCTTCGGGTTTCAGGTCTTCAATGATAAAAGTGCCGGTGGAAATATCTATCCAGGCCAGACCGGCCTGATCGCTGTTCAGGGTCAAGGCGGCCAGGAAATTATAACTGCGGTTGTCGAGCATTCCTTCCTCGGTCAACGTACCCGGGGTGATCACCCGGACCACATTGCGGTCGACCAGCCCGTTGGCTTTATCGGCTTCTTCAGTTTGTTCGCAAATGGCGATCTTATGGCCGGCCTTGAGCAGACGGTTAATATAGGTATGGGCCGCGTGGTAAGGGATACCGGCCATGGGGACGACTTTTTCACCTTTGAAGCGGGAGGTCAGGGCAATGCCCATGACGCGGGAAGCGATTTTGGCGTCATCATAAAACATTTCGTAGAAATCACCGAGCCGGAAAAAAAGTATCTCCGACTGGTATTGTTTCTTGATCTCTTGGTATTGTTCCATTAAAGGAGTTGTCATGATTGTCGGTAACCGCAGCTTTCGCTACCCGGCCAGGTTTCAAAACGTTTGGCCCGGATCGGGACGCATTGAATTGAGGTGCCTTTTTTAGTCTGGTGGGTCCGGAAGCGATCCTGATAGGTCGCGCAATAATATTTTACCTGATTATCAATAGTTTTAAAAGACTTGAGATGTTTACAGGGGTCATCATCAGCAGACCCGCAGCAGGTACCGCAACGTTTACAAAGAGATTCGTGCTGGCGGTATTGAGTTTCCTGATGAAGGAAATAAGATTTCAGTAACGGTATTTTCAGCATTTTTGTATCCGGATAACTTTTTCCCGGTATTTTTCGCCCCGAACGATCGCGATCCGGTTCTTTTTAACACGGTAATGTTTAGCCAGGGCGGCAATCACGGCCTGATTAGCCTTGCCGTTCTGGGCCGGGGCGGTGACATAGACTTTTAAACGACCGGGTTCTTTTTTGACCTTGTTTTGCCGGGCGTTTGTAACGACTTTGATATTAATGAGCATAGATCATATTCACTACATATAATCATAACTTGATAACCAGATGGAAACCTGAAGGTTTCCGCTACATTGTATCTTGAAAGTAGCGGAGACCTTCAGGTCTCCACCATAAAATTTTTACCGGGTAAAAATTTTATTACGGCACCACGATCGCTTCGACACCTTTAGCCCGCAGTTCTTCCGCTTTTTGTTTGGCCGGGCGCCACCGGGTAAAACTGCCCGCCCAGACAAAATAGAACAGTTCCTTGTTGATCAGCATCATTTTGATCGAAGCGGTGATGTTTTTTTCTTTCTTCAGTTCCGCCTGGTGGGTTTGGGCGTTATCTTTATTACGGTACTTGGAGATCTGGACCGTGAAAATATTTTTCGGGAGCTGCAACCTTTCCCGGGCCGCTTCGGCCAATCGGTCCTGACCGCGGGTGGCCAGTAATTTTCGAAAATAATATCGACCGTCGGACCAATTACCCTGACGCATCAGGGCGGTGCCGAGATTAAAATATACTTCCGGGAGCGGCAGGTTAGTTTTACTTTGTTTCAGGGCTTGCCGGTAATATTTGGTCGCCTGGCTGTAATTATGTTGGAACATGGCGGTCTGGCCGAGACTGGCCATGGTCTGGGCGCGGAGATGCTTGTTTTTGGCTTTGCGCCGGGCGCGTTCAAAGGCCCGGATCGCTTCCGGGTATTGACCGAGTGTCAGGTGGCAGAGCCCGACGCGATAAATTGATTCCGGGGCGTAAGGTGAACCGGGATTATTTTCCAGAAAGGCCTGGTAATAATTCAGGGCCGCCGGATAATTACCTTGAAGAAAACTCTGTTCCGCCCGTTTGAAGTTCCGGTCGTTCGGGATTGGGCCTTTATTCGCGCCGCCGCAGGCGGTGAGAATTAAAAGAAGCGTAAAAAAAATGAGGCCCGATACGAATGAACGGGTTAAGTATAAATTAAGTCGAACCATAGTATTTTCACGGAAATTTTGTTTTAAAATTAATTAGTAGCCAGATTATTCGTCATAGAGGCCGAAAGTATTTTCCGGTTTCCAGCCCTCCGGACCCAGGTCAGCCGGCCAGGTGTCAATACCGTTTCCATGGCTGAGATCCTGGCTGTAGATCATTCCTTCCTCATTAATAATGTAAGTTTTTCGGCCGCTATAAGGATAATCAGCCGGGCAGGCGCAAAAGGCGTATTTGTAGTTATTGGTTGCTTTGATCCCATTGACTTCGTTCTGGTTATAAGCCATATTGTTTTCATCATAAGTGATCGCTTTGAGAAAGTATCCGAATTTTTCTTTGCCTGTTGAAGTAACAAGCTTTTCGAGCCGGTTAGGTCCAAAAGTATCAGTGGCGGCTGGCTGAAGATCAGCTTGGGCGGAGTCCTGGTCAATAAGAGCCAAGGGCTGTTGGTTGTCAGCCATCATCCGGTATAAACAGGAAACATCATAGGTCCAATAATCGTGTTGGCCGTTGCCGTCAAAATCATTCTGGCGCCACATTTCTTCAGCCGAAACTATTTTTTTTAAGTTAACTTGAATTCTTAATTCGCTGGCGGCGATTCGGGTGTTGAGCGGGTTAGGAATAGCAATGGCGGCGATGATGGGCGCGAAGACGAACCAAAAGATCAGACCCAACCCACTTAGAACTAGTCCGGCAATAGCCAAGCCAGCGCCTTTTAAAGTACCCTGGCTTTTGTTTATTTTTACCAGCGCAACAATACCCAGGATAATAGCCGGAATAACAGGTAAACAGGTAAAGCCTAATATCCCGCAGACCAGACTGGCAATCGCTGACCGGCTGGTTTTCGCTTCGGGCACAACATCCCTTCCTTTTATTTCGTCAGATAGATCTCGCCGGAAGTTTCGATCTTGATCACCGGTGTCTGCTTCGACCCGAGTTCCCGGGCCTTATTGGGGACGTTATCATCAATGTATTTTTTCAGTTCGGTGATACTGATCCGCTTATCGTTGTCGTTATTCGCCTCGCCCTGTAATCCTTTCAGAAGATAATAGGTGAACAGACCGTGTTTTAAGGTCGGGTCTTCCAGCGCTTTTTCGCCTTTGTTGGATGCGGTCATGACGATCGTTCCTTCACCCATTCCCTGTTCGAAACCGGACACCTCACCACGGATATTCGTAAAGCCGCCTGAGTTGCAGGCGTCGGCAATAAAAATCTTTCGTTTAGAGATAACCGCGCCCCAGAGTCGTTGCACTTCGCTTAATTCCATGGCCGAGGCAAACAGGTCATCTTTTTCCGCGTCCACCGGGATAAGATAATATTCCGCGTTGTTGGTCGGATGTTTACCGACATCGCCGTGGCCGGCGTAATAAAAGATGACCATGTCTTCCTTTTTAGTTTTTTTGGCTAATTGACTGATCGACCTTCTAATATTACGACTGGTGGCGTTTGCGCCGGACAGATAAGTGATGTTTTCCGGTTTCACGAAAGACCGGGAGTTATTTTTGAAAAAATCAACTATGGATTGAGCGTCAACTTCGGCGTACGGTAATGAATTGATATTAGGGTCATTGTAATCGCTGATGCCGACCACCAGAACACGAACTTCACCTTGTTCGATGGTCCGGTTGACGATGATGGTGTAAGGTATATTAGTCAATTTTTCATCGTCCGTGGCGATGATTTTGATTTCGTTCTTACCGATATCCAGGTTTATTTCCTGCTCAAACCCGTAACGCGGGACCGGTTGTTTAATGGTATCCGGTTTTTCGACCACGTTGATCCCCCGGGTGGAAAGGGTCTTTAATTTCTGGCCGTTGAGGACGAAATCGACTTTTTCGACCGAGCGGTCATCACGCACCGCGCCGATGATCTTGATCGAAGTTTCGGTGGTATTGATGACATCTTTCGCCGGGCTGGCGACCACGATGAAGGGCGCTGATTTTTGCATTACTTTAATGACCATCGGGGTGGCGGCCACGTTGGTGGTCGGGGTGTTAGCCGGGGCCTTTAAATTGATGCTATTTTTGGCGACCCAGCCTGTCTGGTTGTTGCCGAGATCGACCTTATACCAATCTCCCAACTGGCCGACGATATTTATCGCCGAGTTCTTGGGCACTCCGTACAGCTTGGCTGTATCCGCGCTGGCCCCGTTGCGGACGGCCAGTTCGTCGGTCAGCACGTAACCTGTTTTGTTAATGGTAAGGATTTTGACTGTTGTCGGCGCGCCGATCTTGACATCGAGATTATCGACGGTGGAGACCCGGAAGTTTATTTCACTGATTTTCAGCTCTAACTTGATACTATTGGCCCGGGTATTCTTTTTCGCGTTGAGGGTGAAAAAACATTTTTTGCTTTCGTTCGGTTGCAGATTGCCTAAAACAAAGCTTTTTTTGTTGCCGACGATTCTCAGACCGCTGTCCGGTTTCCCGATAAAGTCGATCTGGACCCGGGTATTTTTAGCGACATCGGCGCCGGTATTGTTGACGGTTACTTCAATATCGACTGCTTCGCCTTTCTGGAGCTGACCGTCACCGTTACCGACCGAGTTGCCGCGGCCGTCATCGATGATCTGGTAAGAATAGGCCAGCGCCGGGCGGGGCAGACCTTCAATGAATAACTGGGCTTGCAACGGATCAGGAATATTACTGTACAGTTCCGTGAAGACAATATTCAGCGGGATCGCCCGATCCATCCAGCCCCGGGGGATATCGACCCGGTCTTCGATCGTGATCTCCTGTCCTTTGGGTAACCGGCCGATCAGGATCCGGCGTTTAAAGATATCTTCATTGCTTTCGACCATCCCCTGCAGGCGATAACAATCGCCTTTACCGTTTTTATTGGAAACGTGCAGTCTCAGGGTGATCGTTTCTCCGGCCTTCGAAGAACCGATAATTTTTAAGCTGGCCTGAGGGAAAGGGGTTAATCCTTCCGGTCCCTTGGCCCAATCGATTTTACCATGGGACATGATGGCCAGGGCTTTTTCGAAAGTCATGGTATGTTCAGCTTTGTTACTGCCGTTTTGTTCGATGATAATAGATGTATTTTCCGGGATGGTTTTCAGCGTCGGGATCGCTCGGGCCAGGAGTTCATCGGCCCGGAAAGTCGCCTCGCTGTTGCCGTCAGTCGTTATCGTTATCATTGAATGAACCGCCGCGTCCTTGAGGGTCGCCGAGACTTTTAAATTAGGCTGCGGGACTATTTTGCCGGTATTGTTTGACTTGGTATGGGTGCGTTCATAGCGGTCCACGACCCGATGGGAAGTAATGCTTTTTTTGTCCGTGGAAGCGCCGATGATGAGCGGGACTATACTGAGAAGCATCAGGTTGACGCCGCTGCTGAACTTGGCGTCCGCTTTTTCTTCTTTGTTATCATATTCCTCATCGGTGAGGGTGGTATCAGTTGTGCTGGGTTGGCTGAGGGCTCCGCCCAGCATCTGAAATAATCCGCCGACCAGGCCGATGACGCCCAGGGCCAGAAAGCCGCCGCCGCTGGTGGTCTTTTTAACTTTTTCCTTTTTAACGTATTTTTCGGTGTAATAACTTTTTTTGATTATTTCCGCGTAAGTTTTGAATTTGAAGTCCGGGTTTTCAACGGTCGGGCGCTGGGTGATCTCAACGCGGGGCGAGCTGTTGACCTTCTCGCTTTTCGTCTTGTATTCACCGACTTTTTCCCGCGTGTAGTCGCCGGTTCCCCGGGTGGAAGTAACACAGCCCATGGCCAGCATGGGGATCATTGAACAGACACAGATCACCTTGATCAACCATTTATTCTGTAACATAAAAAACCCCTTTCCTTTGCACTCTTAATTGTCGTTAGTTTGATAGTTAAATGTATTTCGCGATTATATTACATATTTTTAACAGGGTCAAGCAATATTATTTATCAGCCGGTTGAGCGACTGTTTTGATCTCAT
>DAOWBV010000121.1 GCA_030633885.1 Planctomycetota bacterium | reverse complement strand
GTCGGTCGATTTGCATCTGGGTCTGTCGCCCGATATCACGGTCAGCGAAGCCCAAAGTGTGGTCAGCCGGATTAAACGGGCCGTGAAAAATAAAGTTAATTATCTGGGTGATATAAATGTTATTTTCGAGCCCCGTTAGAGATTATTGTATAGGAATCTAATAAAAATCTCTAACGGGGTAAATCTTCTTAGAAGCGAGTAAAGTTTTATGAGTAAAAGTTATGCCGGGACGGTTTCAGGGCAGGGTGGTTGCGCCGCCGGGTCAACGGTCAGTGATCAATGCCTCAAGTGCGGTCAGAAAGTCAGTTGGATTGTCATGGGGATCAATCTCGGCATTTTCCTGATCAAGGGTGGGGTGGCCCTGGTTAGCAATAGCCGGTCTCTCATGGTCGATTCCTTTGAATCGCTGGCCAACTTGATCATTACCATAATCGTTTTGGTCAGCTTTAAGATCGCCGAAAAGGGGTCCGATGAAAAACATCCTTATGGTTACGGGAAAGTAGAATTTCTCGCTTCGGCCGTGGTAAATTTATTCCTTTTTCTGGGCGCTTTAATTTTTATTTTTATCTCGTTGAAAGAAATATTGGTGGCCGGTCCGGAAAGCGTTCCCAGTTTCCTGGCGGTCGGGGCGGCCCTGATTTCGATCATAGCCAACCAAATTGCTTTTGAATATGGCCGTTGTGTCGGTGAAAAGTTACAGAGCCCGGCCATTTTAGCTAACGCCTGGGTGAACCGGGCTGATATTATTACTTCGCTGGCGGTGATTGTCGCCGTGGTCGGGGCTAACCTGGGGCTGCCGGCCATGGATCACGTCATCGCTATTTTAATCGCCTTGTTTATCGTAAAAATCGCGATCGAAGGTATGCTGAAATCCGGGCGGGGGTTAATGGATTATTCGCCCGATTTGGAATCGGAAAAAATCAGGGAAATCCTGGGTAAGATTGATGGGATCCCTCGCATCACTGATCTCAAAACCAGGTTGGTCGGCCGGAAAATTTGGGTCGATTTGGAAATAATGGTATCCGGAAGCGCTATCTTGAGTGAAGGATTAAAAATTAAACAAAAAGTAAAAGACGTTTTAATGCGGCAGATGAGTAATATCGCGGACGTTTCCGTCCGGGTGGTCTCGACCGGAAAGGATAGTTAATAATGTATTGGAAAAATCAGTTTCGGAATCTCAGTAAGACGTCGACGCCCAAAACCAATTGGGAAAAGGGGAATGGTTCAGCGACTGATTGTTTCGCGGATAAGCCCAAAACCTGGGTTATCTTTCTGGTCGTGATTGTTATCGGGGCGGTCCTTCTTTCCTTACTAGATTTTCTGGATCCGGCCGTTACTCAAGCGCCTCCGCCCCGGCAATTGTTGCCGATCCATAACGTGGCGTTCACCCCTTGTCCTTATTGTGAAGGGGTGCTGGATAGTCTCGGGGTGTGCAACTTTTCCGATTGTCCTCTCTATCGTCCTTCGTTTGGACGCTGAACAGGAGATAGTTCTTCCGGATTGAAGAACGTTTTTCAAAAGTTAACTCCGATGAAATAGAGTTTTATTGGTCGGGAAGACCGGATGAGGCCAACGAGGATAATTCCCCGGGTTGGTTATCTATTTGAGGAGGCTTGAAAAGAATCGTGATTAAGCTGAAGGTATTTTATATTCCGGGTAACTAGAATAAGTCGAAGAATATTTCACATAATTTCGGGTCAAATTGTTTGCCGCTTCGATCTTTAATGATTTGTTTGGCTGTTTTCTCTGTCATAGCCGGTCGGTAGGGGCGGGGTGAAGTCATGGCATCGTAGGCGTCGGCGATATGAATAATCCGGGCGCCTAAAGGGATCTCTTCTTTTTTCAAGTTACTGGGATAACCATGACCGTTATACCATTCATGGTGGTGCCGGATCAAGGGCTCTTCCCCCGTGAAAAACTACAGTTGTTCCACCATGCCGCTCCCGATCGTCGCGTGCATCTTAACCGCGTCCCATTCCTGGTCGTTAAGTTTGTCCGGTTTGGATAATATCAGATCGCTTACGCCAACCTTGCCGAGATCATGTAAGAGGGCGGCGCAGGAAATGATTTCAATGGTTCCTTCCGGGAGTTGCATGGCTTGGGCGATCTTGATCGCGTGTTTTGAAACCCGGGCTCCATGATCTTTGATGTAAGAGTTTTTTATCTCGATCATATTCGTGATTATGTTTAATAATCCCAGGTATCCTTCCCGGAGCAGTCGCGCCGTGGGCGAAGGTTGACCGGGCAATTTTCTTACCTGGGGATCAAGGATCTTTTTGATGATCTTGTTCGCCTGGATGCCACTGACCGGTTTGGCGATAAAATCGTTCGCTCCTTTTTCCAATGATTTGACGATTCGGTCGTGGGTCGCGAAACCGCTCATCATGACGACCGGTAAGCTTTCATTTATTCCCTTGATTTTGTTTAATGTTTCTATTCCGTCCATTTTCGGCATGACCACGTCACACAAGACCAGAGAAAACTTTTCTTTCTTCAGCTTCTCAAGCCCTTTTTCTCCGGATTCGACCGTCGCTACCTGGTAGTTCAGTTTCCGCAGAAATTTTTTCAGCATTTCACTGACGTGAACGTCATCATCGATGATTAAAATCTTATGTGGCATTTGTTTTCTCCTGATAGGGTGATTTTACTGATTGATAAACTCGTAGTTCCGTTTGACCGGGCATGATTTTTAAGACTTCCGCTTTGACCAGGAATTCAAGGACCGGTTCTATCTCCCGCCAGCTCTTTGTCAATCGGAACGCGATACTCTGGGCAGTGCCCCGTCCCGAGCACTGGTATGGGGCGGTCCCGGAAATATCAGGTTTTTTCACGAACAATTCCAGTATTTCGATAAGAACATTCTCATCAAAATTCATTTTAATATTGTTGTCGGTATTTTCCTCATATTATATTAAAGCAACTTCCGTGCCAAGGCCAGCTAAAATCATCAAATTTACGCGTTAAAATTCATTGTATAACTCTTTGATTGATAAGCAGTTATGACTGAGGTCTTCCGGGATGATCAGGTGAAGTTACTTTAAAGGTGATACTGAGACGTGAGTGCACAGTTTTTTGTGCATGGAGCTTGTGAATATGTGCATTTTGGTGTCAGAACCAATGACGATTTTCTGCTGTAGCTGCGACCTTTATGGTCGCCTCTTTTGTCTATTGATCTTATAAGTAATCCTTCGACAAGCTCAGGACGGTGCGTCTGGTCGAACCGTCCCGTAATTACTTGAGCCCTCGGGGAGTTTTTTTACCACCACTGTCATTGCGAGCGACTGAGCGGGTTCACTTTTTATGAAAGGTTATTTAGATATTTTTGGGAGCTAAATTCAATTCTTTCATCTTACTCATCAGGGTGTTACGGTGAATGCCGAGCATTTGGGCGGCATCTTTCTGGACATTATTTGTTTTTAATAGAGTCCTTCGGATATAATCACGCTCAAAATGATTGACCGCGTGTTTTAAGTTGAAACTTTTTTGTCTGCCCAGCTGGCTGGTGCTTCGGGCGATCAGTTCTAACGGTAATTGCTCAAGCGCTATTTCTGAATCACCCGAAATAACCAATAACCGTTGAATAATATTTTCCAGCTCCCGCACATTGCCGGGCCAATCATAGTTTTCCAGGTGCAAGATGACTTCGTCCGGTAATTTTTTGACCTGTTTGGCGTATTTCCGGTTATATATTTTCAGGAAATGATCAACTAAAATGGGGATATCGCTTTTGCGTTCCCGTAACGGCGGCATTTTCAGGGGGACAACGTTGAGCCGATAATAAAGGTCGTCCCGGAAGTTTCCTTTTTCCACCTCTTTTTCCAGGTCCAGGTTCGTGGCCGCGATGATTCTGACATCGACCGGTATTTGGCTGGTTCCTCCGACTCGTTCGAATGTTCTTTCCTGGAGGACCCGCAAGAGTTTGGTTTGAGAGTTTAGCGGCAAGACGCCTATTTCATCCAGAAAAATAGTGCCCTGGTCGGCGATCTCGAATTTACCTAATTTTTTATGGGTGGCATTGGTAAAGGCGCCTTTTTCGTGTCCGAACAACTCGCTTTCCACCAAGTCCTTGGGCATGGCCCCGCAATTAACCGTGACAAAGGGGGCGCCCTGCCGGATACTTTTTTCATGAATCGCCCGGGCGACTAATTCTTTCCCGGTCCCGCTTTCACCGGTAATTAAAACCGTCGCGTCGGTATCAGCGATGCGATCGGTCAGTTCAAAAACTTCTTTCATTTCCGGGCTCTGGCCGATGATGTTCTTTTGCTTGTTTTCGTCATCCAACCGGCGGTACCGGACTTCCCGCCAGAGATTTCTCCGTTCCAGCGCGTTTTCGATCACGATACTGATCTTATCCACGTCAAACGGTTTTACCAGGTAATCATAAGCCCCCGATTTCATGGCCTTGAGGCCGCTGTCCAGAGACGCGTCGCCGGTCAGAACCACGCATTCCAGTTGTGGGTTGATTTCTTTCATTTTTTCAAGTAATTCCAGGCCCGGCATGTCCGGTAATCCCAGATCCAGGATGACCAGCTGAATATCATGTTTGCCGATGATCTCCAGCGCTTCGGCGGCATTTTTGGCGGTGATGAGCTTATACTTGTTTTTCAGGATCACGTCCAGAGTGTCCAGAATGTGGTGTTCGTCGTCCACGGCCAGAATTTGCGCCCGGCGTTGTTTTTTTGGTTCCCGGTTCGGTTGATGATTGTTGGAATTCTTCATGTTTGGCTCCCGTTTAATGGTAAGGTAATACAAAAAGTTGTTCCCTGGTTGATAGTGCTGACCACTTTGATCTTTCCCCGATGTTGTTCGATGATCTCTTTGCAGATCGTTAACCCTAAGCCCAGTCCGCCTTTTTTGAATGTCTTGAACGGTTCAAAGAGTTCCGATAATTCTTCCGGCGGTATGCCGCAGCCGGTATCCTTGATTTCAATTGACAGGCTTTTATGGTTTGAATTATTGGTCGACGCGACGCCGTTGGTCAAGTGGGCCTTGATTTGCAGGCGACCGCCTTGCTCCATTGACCCGATCGCGTTGAGGATTAAATTAATAAATACCTGCTTTAACCGGTCCTCGTCCGCCACCAGGGGAGTCCGGTTGGTTTCGATTTGTGTCGTGACATTGATTTTATGTTGATCCAGCCGTTCCCGAAGTAAATACAGGGAACCGGCGATTAATTTGTCTAATTTACATTCGGTCAGTCGTAAACGGGGCGCGGTCGAAAATTCGGTCAGATTATGGACCATTTTCTCCAGCCGGGCCATTTCTCCCGGTACCAGTTCATTAAATTTATCGATGAATTCCGCGTCCTCTTTTCTTCGGCCCAATAGCTGAATAAAAGTTTTTATCGATACCAGGGGGTTGCGTAATTCATGGCCGATCTTGGAGGTGGCCAGTCCGATGTTGGAAAGTTTTTCCATCTGCCGCGCTTTTCTCAGTTTCCGGATCATTTCGTTGAAGGAACGCAACAGCCGGCCTAACTCATCGTTCCGGCCGGTTTTTATTTCATGGTCCAGATCGCCGGCGGCGACCAGCTCGGTGGAATGGACTAATTTTTTAACGGGTTTGATGATCCAGCGGCCCAGTAAAATGCTGAGCAGGATTGCCAGGGTCATCGCCAAAACAATGGTTCCGATGGCGGTTCGCCGCATGCGGGTAGAAAAAGCGTAGGCGGTTCGGGTTGATTGACGGATGATCAGTCCCCAGCCGAAAGGTTTTATCGGGGCGTAAGCGCTCAGCCATTTCCTGGCGGTGTTTTCGGAACCGGTAATTTCTTCCCGGCTCCCTTCGGTCCCGGATAAGACTGACTGGACCGTCGCCAGATGGCTTAAGTTTTCGCCGCGGTAGACCCGTCGTTCTTCGTTGTGGACCAGCATATAACCCTGTTCGTCGACCAGAAAGGCCTCGCCGTCAGTCAATTTGATGCTGGCCACTATTTCCCAGAGACTGGCCAATTTCATTTCGGCCAGCAGGAAACCGGTTAACTTGTTTAACCGTTGAACCGGTACGGCAATTTGCAGGTAGGGGATATTTTCCGGGGAAAAAAAGACTTCGGAACTGGTTGGTTTCCTTGTCTCTTTAACTTCCTGAAATATTGGTTCGGCTGAATAGTTTTTGAGTGGTCGGGCCCAGTCGGAAGAGATTATTTCCCGGCCGGTCAGGTCAAGGAAAGATATCTGTCGAAATTTGGTTGAGTGATCGGTGAAAAACTGGTAGAGGATGGTTTCCCGGGTTTCCCGGTCCGTTTGGGGGATATTTCCCATCAGGACCGCCGTGTTGGTCAGGAGGTCACGCGGGTGTGTCACCGCTTTTTCCAGTTCGTGGCTG